>JBAVVQ010000822.1:0-9830 GCA_049697375.1 Rhodomicrobium sp. | reverse complement strand
CCTAGACCTCGTCGCCGAGCGATTTTGGCTGGTCAAGCTAGACAATGGACTGATCTTGAAACACCCGCGCAAGGTGAGCGCATTAGTTCTCGGGAAAGTTGAAACGCTTCTGGCCAGCAGTAAGATTGCTGACATGGCCTTGGATACGATCGATTTGCGTCTCACGAACCGGACGATCTTGCAACTGCGTGAGCCGACCCTGGCCAATCGCGACAGGGCCGTCGCCACGATTACGTCCGGGCCGGCGCAACCCTCATTGCCGCCGAGAAGAGGCAGGGCCTTATGATGGACGAGCGGCGGCAGACCTCTCGCGGTCCGTCGCGGCTATGGCCGTTCAGAACGCGAGACGATGTCATAACGATTGTGGATTTGGGGACGCAGAAGCTCGCCTGCGCGATCGTCTCACTGTCCGCGCCGCGCTTTGGCTTCGACGCAGGCGCGAAGAACATCCGCGTTTTGGGCAGCGCTGTCGTCAGATCGTCCGGCTTCTCAGGCGGGCGCATCGCCAATTTGGCGGCCACGGAAACAAGCATAAGACGAGCCGTGGCGCAGGCCGAAGGCGAAGCCGGCATAACGGTCGATGAGGTTCTTGTGACGGGCCAGTTCCCTGGCCTCTTGGCGGAAACCTTCGCTGCCCGGCTCGGCGCAGAGGAGACGCTCCTAAGGGAGGACATCGACGCGATTTCAATCGCCGCCGGAGACTATTGCGCCAAAGCACAACGGAAGCTTCTTCATATTTTCATGACAGCGGGCGAAGCTGGCGACGCAGAGACAGCCACGGCTGAGAGCAATTCCGCAGAGGAAACCGACGTCGTCGCCATCTCAATGCCTCTTAAAGGCGCGCGCCAAATCGCGTCATGCCTCGCCAGAAGCCTGCTCACGGTCCGCGGATACATTGCGGGGCCAATCGCCTCAGCATTGGCGGTAACCAACCCATTGGAGCGGTCGGCAGGGGTTCTCGTGGTCGACATGGGCGCCCAATCAACAGGCTACGTTCTCTTTGTGCACGGTGTGCCTGTTTTCGCCAGCTGCATCGATTCGGGCGGCCAGCACATTTCCGAAGAGATCGCGCAGGCGTTCAATCTTCGCAAATTCGAAGCCGAACGACTGAAGATCCGCTACGGCAGTGTCTACGATAGCCTGCAAGCCGACGTTGATTTGCCCGTGAACAACGGCGAAACCCGCGAGCCTGTGTCCAAATTTTCTCTTAATCATATTGTTCGATTGAAGGTATCGACTCTTCTTCAGGCCATTAATGACCGGTTAAAGGGTGCTGGATATTCTATTCCGTCAGGGGGAGTCGTGCTGACCGGCGGCGGCAGTCTACTTCCGGGGGTTCGCGAACTTGCTTCGCATCTTCTCGCGTCGGAGGTCAGAACGGCAAGACCCGTCAACTTAAACGGCCTCAGCGCCGGTAACGCGTTAAGCGCGCTGGTTGGGGGATGTCTTTATGCGAGCCGGCATCAGTCCGCGGGAGGAATACCCTACGCGCCAGAACTTATCTCCCAAGATAGTAGCTACGCGTCTCGAATCAGCCAATGGCTGCGGACGAGCTTTCTCTAAGGTCGGCTCAACGCAATCGGCTGTAGGCATAAGCGAGCGTAAAGCTCAAGAACGGAGCCGGCGAGGCCTGCCATGGGAATAAACCTGCAACTTCCAGGATTGACGGAGTTGCGGCCGCGCATCACGGTCATCGGCGTCGGCGGCGCGGGCGGCAACGCGGTCAACAACATGATCGAAAGCGGCCTCGAAGGCGTGGACTTCATCGCCGCAAACACCGATGCCCAGGCTCTTGCGACATCGAGCGCGGGCACCGTCGTCCAAATGGGCGTTAGCGTCACCGAGGGGCTCGGAGCGGGTTCCAGGCCGGAAATTGGCGCTGCCGCCGCCGAGGAAACGATCGAGGAAATCCGCTCCAATCTGGATGGTGTACATCTTCTCTTCATCACCGCCGGCATGGGAGGCGGCACGGGTACGGGCGCCGCGCCGATCATTGCCCGGACAGCGAAGGAACTCGGCGTCCTGACGGTTGCGGTCGTGACGAAGCCCTTCGAGTTCGAAGGCCAGCGGCGGATGCGCACCGCGGAAGTGGGGATTGCAAGCCTCGCCAAGCATGTGGACACGCTCATCGTCATTCCGAACCAGAATCTCTTCCTGGTTGCGAGCGAGAAAACCACATTTGCCGACGCCTTTATGCGCGCGGACGATGTGCTGAAATCCGGAGTCTCCTGCATCACCGACCTCATGGTCAAGGAAGGGCTCATCAACCTCGACTTTGCCGACGTCCGCACCGTTATGCAGAATATGGGAACGGCGCTGATGGGAACGGGCGAAGCGGAGGGCGAGAAGCGCGCGCTGCAGGCTGCGGAAGCCGCGATTTCGAATCCGCTACTGGGCGAGGTGTCCATGCGGGGGGCGAAGGGCCTGCTCGTGAGCATCACCGGCAGCTTCAACATGACGCTTTACGAGGTCGAAGAGGCGGCATCCCGAATTCGCCGCGAAGTTGATGCGGACGAAAATCCGGAAGTCAACATCATCGTCGGCGCGACCTTCGACCCCTCTCTGCAAAACCGGGTTCGTGTGTCGGTGGTGGCGACGGGGATCATCCCCGGCGACCACATGCCGCTGATGCCGCACGCTTTCCCTGAGAGAGAGTTCAGTCTCGCCGACCGTATAGCTCCGACAGCGCCAAGGCGCGGCCTGTTGCCGTCACGCGATCCCGTGAATGTTGCGAGGCAGCCGCAGGACAGGCGTGTCGTGCTTGAGCCGAAGACGAGGAGGAGCCCGGACAATGAGGGCCTCTCCGCCTCGCCGGATAACGCGCAGAGATTCGAGCCTCTTCCTCCGGCGAAAACCGCGCGCCCGCCGCGCAGGCCATTGACCTATCAGGATTTCCCCGAGCTTAGCGACGGGAGCGCGCCCGCAAATAGTGGGGCGCCGAATCGAACATCGTCGAAGCCCCGTGGATTCTTCGACTGGATGGCAGGCAAAGACCGTAGCTCGAAGGCTTCGTCCCCAGCGAAATCCGTTGCATTTCAGCAACGGCCGCGAGGTGAAAAATCGGTTTCAGAACAAGGGCATCGCAATGGCTCTTCACTGTCCGCCGGAAGGGGACAGGGCGAAAGCCAAGGGGGCGATGCTTCTGCGACCCGGCAAAATTCCGAGGAAGCTATTGAAATTCCGAAGTTTTTCAAGAAGACCGTCTCTTAGAAGCGCATCTCATTGACCTTGTAGACCCGCTTGCGCCCGGCATGCGGCGCCGTCTGTCATGCAAGTTGAAGCGCTTTAGCGCCTCCTCCGTAACAGACTGTTAAAATCCGTGATTTGAAGCGCCGTCGCCTCCGTGGCTAGGTTTGCACTCACCAGATGGAGTGAGTCTTCGGGAGGCGTACCCGGCTTAGCCAGGTTCCAAGAATAAGCGTGAAAGTACCGATGCTTCGCAGCCGAGGCTTCAAGCATCATTCGCGTTGGGGGGGCGTCTTCCTTCGGCAAGGGAAGGGCGCCATGGCACAAAAGAACGGCGCAAACTATGAGCTTTCGCAGCTTTTCGAGTAGGCAGTCAACCGTCGATCGCGATATCGTCATGAAGGGCGCGGGCGTCCACAGCGGCGCCGAGGTCTCGTTGATCCTGCGCCCCGCCGAGGCGAACACCGGCTATAATTTCTACGTTCAGGGCGGCGGCTACGCGGGACACGTCCCCGGGGATTTCAGGGCGGTCAGCAATCTCACTCTATGCACGGTCCTGAGCGGCATGGACGGTGTGTCTGTCGCCACCGTGGAACACCTGCTTGCGGCTCTTCGCGGTCTTGGCGTCGATAACGTCGATATCGAAGTCGACGGCAATGAAATTCCGATCATGGATGGCAGCGCGGAGCCATTCGTCGATGCGATCGAAGAAGCGGGCTTGCGTGAGCAGGACGAACCGCGCCGCTACATCAAGGTCCTGCACCCTGTGCAGGTAAAGGACGGCGACGCCATCGGAGAGATTTTTCCCTACAATGGCTTCCGCCTGGACATTGAAATCGACTTCAATTCGCCTTTCATCGGCAAGCAGCGTCTCGATGTGGATGTGACGCCCTGGTCCTTCAAAAAGAAGCTCTGTCGCGCCCGCACTTTCGGCTTCATGAAGGACGTGAAGCGGCTTTGGGCCGCTGGGCGCGCGCTCGGCGCATCGCTCGAAAACACTGTGGCAATCGGAGACGACCGGATCCTCAATATCGAAGGGCTCCGCTACAGCGACGAATTCGTCCGCCACAAGGCCATGGACGCGGTTGGCGATCTCGCTCTTGCCGGCGCCCCGCTTCTTGGGCTCTACCGGTCTTCCCGCGGCGGCCACCGCTTGAATTCCAAGGTGCTTCACGCCCTTTACGACAATAAGGACGCCTGGACGATCGTCGAGATGGCTGAGAAGCCGCATGCCCGACATGTCGCCCCAAGCGCTGAGTTTGGCATCGCCTTCGCAACGCCGAACTTCGCGCCCGAGACGGACTGAGGACGTCTGGTTCTCCTGGTCCGGCTTCCTATTCATCTGCCGTGGCGTTCGGCGCACCTTTCGACTGAAAAACTCCGCAATTGACCATCATTCTGTTGCTTTCTCGCGTAGAAAGCTGAGGCTAGCGAGGTTGATTCGCGCTCGGAGATGGGGCTTTGGAGCAAGGTGAGATGAGATTGCGATTTGTCGGGCAAACTGCGGCTGCGATATTTTTGGCGGCTTGCCTCGCTGGCTGCAGCTCAATGGGGTCGTTGTTTGGCAGCAGCGATTCGGGCACGCTCGATACCCGTCCGCCGGATGCGATGTATAAGGACGCCGAGGAAAAACTCGACAAGGGCAGCAGCGCCAAAGCTGCGGAGATATTCGAGAGGATCGACCAGCTCTACCCGTATTCGGAGGAATCCAAGAAGGCCACGCTGATGGCGGCCGTCGCCTATCAGAAGGCCGGCAAAGGCCCCGAGGCCGTGGCGGCTGCCCGTCGCTATCTGCAGCTGCATCCCGGCACGAAGGAAGCAGCCCAGGCGCAGCAAATCATCGCTTCTTCCTATTTCGACCGCGTCTCGTCACCGACCCGCGACCAGGGCGAGACCAAAAAGGCGATCGCCGAGCTGGAAACGCTCATGCGCCGCTATCCCAACAGCGAATATACGGAAGAGGCAAAACGCCGAATCAAGCTTGCGCACGATACGCTTGCGGCGGCGGAGATGAGTGTCGGCCGCTACTGGCAGAAGAAAGGCAACTATCTCGCGGCCGTGAACCGGTTCAAGACCGTCGTCACGGATTACCAACAGACAAGCCACGTGGAAGAGGCGCTGATGCGGCTGACCGAATGCTACATGGCGCTCGGTATCGTGAACGAGGCGCAGACGGCGGCGGCGGTTCTCGGGCATAACTTCCCGGAGAGCCAATGGTACAAGGATGCCTATGCCCTGCTTCAATCCGGTGGCGCGGCGCCTCATGAGGATAGCGGCTCATGGATCAGCCAGACCTGGAAGAAAACCGTTTCCAGCGTTGCGGGCTGATGCCTAGGCAAACTTCGCTAATCTGGCCAACGGATTCTCATCCTGGATGCCCTCGCACGACGCTTCGTCTTCATGGGAAGACGGCGGTGGCGACCCGTCGGCCCGTTCGGCAAGCACTGCTTAGCCGATTAAGGCGCGCTGCTCTTGTGGCGCGAATCGCTTAGGGAGAAGCCATGCTAGTGGCTCTTTCGATCCGCGACATCGTTCTGATCGATCACCTCGATCTTTCGCTCGCCAGGGGACTGACGATTTTCACCGGGGAAACCGGCGCGGGCAAGTCCATCGTCCTCGACAGTCTGAGTCTCGCGCTCGGCGCTCGCGGCGACGGCCGGCTGGTCCGCAAAGGAGCCCAGTCCGCCTCGGTGACAGCATCCTTCGAGCTTCATCCCCTACATCCCGCCAGCGGTCTCCTTCGTGAGCAGGACATCGATGGCGAGGATCTGCTTATCCTTCGGCGCATCCAATACGAGGACGGGCGCACAAAGGCCTTCGTGAATGATCGCCCTGTCTCGACCGCCCTATTGAAGCGGCTCGGCCGGACACTCGTGGAAATTCATGGGCAGCATGATGACCGCGCCCTCTTGGACCCCGCGACGCACCGCCATCTCCTCGACCTGTTCGGCGGGCTGGCGCCGGAAGTGCAGGCCGTTTCGCGGCTCTGGGAGGAATGGCGCGAGCGAAGCAAAACCGTCACGGACCTCGAAAAAGCGCTCGAGCTTGCCCAACGTGAAGTGGACTACCTCACGGCCGCCTGCGACGAACTGAACACGCTTGCGCCCCAGCCCGGAGAGGAAGAGGCGCTCGCCGCAAAGCGGCAGGTGATCCTTTCGTCAGCGAAGCTCCGGGAAGATCTCGAAAGCGCAGCCGACGCTCTGTCCGGTCCCATCTTCCCCGATGCAAAGCTGAATGCGGTGCTGCGAAGGCTTGAACGCCAACCGCATCTTTCAGATCGCCTGAGGCCTATCCAAGCCGCGCTGGAGCGCGTCTTGATCGAGGCCG
Source organism: Rhodomicrobium sp. (assembly GCA_049697375.1). Taxonomy (GTDB): domain Bacteria; phylum Pseudomonadota; class Alphaproteobacteria; order Rhizobiales; family Rhodomicrobiaceae; genus Rhodomicrobium. The sequence goes on along the minus strand of JBAVVQ010000822.1, from coordinate 3,317 downwards.
AAGAGGCGCGCTCGCTTGTTGCGGCGCAGCTTCGCTCGGAAAGTCAGGACAATGTGGAGGCAATCGAGGAGCGCCTTTTCAAGCTCCGGGCGGTTGCGCGGAAACACCGCGTGCCAGTCAGCGAGCTTCCAGCGGTTCATCAGCGCTTCCTCGATGAGCTTTCCAAGATCGAAATGGGCGCCGAAAATTTGGAAGCCGCGCGAAAGGCGGCCGAGGCGGCAGGCGCTGCCTACACGGAAGCCGCCGGCGGGCTGAGCGAGAAGAGACGCGCCACCGCTACTCTTCTTGACGCCGCGGTTCAACAGGAGTTGGCGCCGCTGCGGCTTGAAAAGGCGCGCTTCATGACCCAGACTGAAAGATTGCCCGAGGATAAAAGCGGCCTCGCTGGCGGGCCTTTCGGGCGTGAATCGATCATGTTTCATGTTCAGACGAACCCTGGGTCGAACCCCGGCCCATTGATGAAGGTGGCTTCGGGCGGCGAGCTGGCTCGCTTCCTCCTCGCGCTTAAAGTGGTTCTCGCGGAACGGACCACCGCGCCTGTTCTCGTCTTCGACGAGATCGATACGGGTGTCGGCGGGGCGACGGCTTCGGCCATCGGGGAGCGCCTTGCGCGGTTGGGGCATCGCGCCCAGGTCCTGGCAGTAACCCACTCGCCGCAGGTGGCTGCGCACGCGGACGCGCACTTCCGGCTTTACAAAACCGCGCGCGGCGATGGCGAAGCTATCTCCGTCGAAACCCGCGCCGAGGCGCTGGACATTCGCGGCCGCCGCGAAGAAATCGCCCGTATGCTCGCGGGCAAAGAGGTTACGGAGGAGGCGAGGGCCGCTGCAGCCAGCCTTATCGGAGCCAAGTATGAGGTCGCCTGAGCCGGAAGCGGCGCAGGCGGATGGCGTCGTGCGTCCGGTCGAGAGTCTCACGCTTGAAGAGGCGAAGGACGAGCACGATGGCCTGGTCGGGGAGATCAAGCGCCACGACCGCCTCTATTATCAGGAAGACCAGCCTGAAATTTCGGATGCGGATTACGATAAGCTCCGGCTCCGCACCGAGGCGCTGGAGGCGCGCTTCCCATCGCTCATCACGGCGGAAAGCCCGACGCAGAAAGTCGGAGCTGCGCCGTCTGAGAAGTTCGCAAAGGTCCGGCATTCAATCAGGATGCTGTCGCTTGGCAATGTGTTCAGCGACGAGGACGTCGAAGAATTCGTCACGCGGGTTCGGCGTTTTCTGAAGCTCTCGGCTGAGGCGCCGCTGGACTTCACCGCAGAGAACAAGATCGACGGCCTGTCGGTGTCGCTTCGCTACGAGCGCGGGAAGCTTGTGGTTGCGGCCACGCGCGGCGACGGCTCCGAAGGCGAGGATGTCACCGCGAACGTGAGGACCATCGCGCAAATCCCAGACACGCTGAAGGGCCGGAACGTGCCTGCCGTCTTCGAAGTCCGCGGCGAAGTCTACATGGCGCACGCCGATTTTGCCGAGCTGAACCAGCGGCAGCTCAAGGCGGGCGGCAAGATTTTCGCGAACCCGCGCAATGCTGCGGCAGGCTCGCTCCGCCAGCTCGATCCGGCGATCACCGCCGCGCGGCCCTTGCGCTTTTTCTCCTGGGGCTGGGGCGAGGCGAGCGAACTGCCTGCCGATACGAACCACGGCGTGCTGGAAGCGATCGCGAGCTGGGGCTTTCCCATGCCGCCTTTGCGGGTGTGCCAGTCGGTCGAGGAGATGCTGGACGCCTACCGCGCCATCGAATTGAATCGCGCCGCGCTCGGCTATGATATCGACGGCGTGGTCTACAAGGTGGACCGGCTCGACCTGCAGGAGCGGCTTGGCTTCGTTTCGCGCACGCCGCGCTGGGCGACGGCGCACAAATTCTCCGCCGAAAAGGCGATGACTGTGCTGGAGGGAATCGAGGTTCAGGTCGGCCGCACAGGCGCGCTGACGCCGGTGGCGAAACTCGCGCCGGTTACGGTCGGCGGCGTGGTCGTGCAAAACGCAACGCTCCACAACGAGGACGAGATCGCGCGCAAGGATGTCCGCGTCGGCGACACGGTCATCGTGCAGCGCGCGGGCGACGTCATCCCGCAAATCCTGGGCTTTGTGCCGGAAAAGCGGCCCGCAACCGCGGTTCCCTTCGTGTTTCCCGACATATGTCCGGTCTGCAAAAGCCACGCCGTGCGCGAGGCCAACCCCAAGACCGGCAAGCTCGACGTGGTGCGCCGCTGCACGGGCGGCCTCATCTGCCCCGCGCAAATGGTGGAGCGGCTTCGTCATTTCGTGTCGCGGCTCGCCTTCGATATCGAGGGCCTTGGCGAAAAACACATCCAGGCGTTTTTCGAGGAAGGCCGCATTCGCGCGCCCGCCGACATTTTCACGCTGAAGGCGCGCGACGGCGGCTCGGCGCCGAAGCTGGCCGAGAAGGAGGGCTGGGGCGCGCAATCCGCCGCCAATCTTTTCGCGGCCATCGAAGCGCGGCGCACGATTTCGCTCGAGCGCTTCATCTTCGCGCTCGGCATCCGGCATGTGGGCGAGACCACGGCCAAGCTCCTCGCCAAGAGCTTCGGCTCGCTTGAGCACCTGCGCCACGCCATGGCCGACGCGCACGCCCTGGAGCGGCTGAACGACATCGACGGCATCGGCGACGTGGTGGCGCAATCCATCGTCGATTTCTTCCAGGAGCCGCATAACCAGGATGTCATCGCGAACCTTGAGCGCGAGCTGACCGTCGAGGAGTTCAAGCCCGACATCGTGTCGTCGAAGCTCGCGGGCGCAACCGTGGTGTTCACCGGCAAGCTCGAACGCTTCACGCGCGACGAAGCCAAGGCGCAGGCCGAACGGCTTGGCGCGAAAGTGGCGGGGTCCGTGTCCAAGAACGCGCTGTATGTCGTGGCGGGGCCGGGCGCCGGATCGAAGCTGAAGAAGGCCGAGGAGCTTGGCGTGAAGGTGCTCTCGGAAGACGAGTGGCTCGACCTGATCGGCGCCGCCTGAACTCGGCGCCATCGCCGGTATTTTTTATGCAAAGTGCGAAAGGCGTCATCTCGCTTCAGCTTTTGGACCATTTTTAGCTTGCGGTTTGCGGGCCTGTTCTTTGAGTGTGAGATCTTACAAGAATGCGCCTTATTGACACGTTAAAGACATAAGCTATTGAAATATAATGATAAAATTCAGGATGACGCCTCTACCTGAGCGTGCGCCGCGCCGATGGCAAGGTTAATTCGCGAAGTCGCAATATATTTAACGGACTTTTGCGCGTCCCAGTAAATGAAATAATTCCGGCATTAAATTTAATTTAATGGGCAATTTGTTAAGGATAAAATATGTGGTTTTTT
>JBAVVQ010000821.1:0-3365 GCA_049697375.1 Rhodomicrobium sp. | reverse complement strand
CGCTCATGCGGGTCGCTTTGCTGTTCCGCCGTAATGTGACGCCGGTCATTTGCGTATGCTGAAGTTGTAATACCTGACTCAGACAAAATTGATGAAGCATATTGGCGACACTGGCGCCGCCTGGTAGGTGGGTTGCGGGTGTTTTTGCGTTTCTGCCGCCCTGAATTACGTTCGCCCCAAGCGAATATTGCGGCCCTTCAGAGTGCAATTTAGGGGCCTCTCGCAACCGCCAAGTTCGCGGTTCTCGGTGCGGCTGGAGCAGCGAACCTGGTGAAGTGGGCCGTTTTGCTAATTATTTAGGTGCGACAGCAGAGATTCGGTTTGCGGCGGCGACTTAGCCACATTACTTCATACAGGCTTATAATCTTTAGGGGAGTCGGAAGTGCTCAACCGCCAGTCCATCCGTGTTGTACCCTTCGCCTTGCTCATTGCGGCGACGCTCGCATTGTCCGGATGTGGGATCAATACCATCCCGACCTACGAGCAGGACGCGAAGGCAAAGTGGTCGGAGATTCAGAACCAGTATAAGCGCCGGGCCGACCTCATTCCGAACCTTGTGGAATCCGTGCGCGGCTTTGCCGATCAGGAAAAGTCGGTGCTCACCGGCGTGACCGAAGCGCGGGCAAAGGCTACGCAAGCGCAGATCAATCTGCCGCCCGATATCCTGACCAATCCCGAGGCCATGAAGAAATACGCGGAGGCTCAGAACCAGCTCACTGGCGCTCTTCGGCAGTTGCTGGCCGTATCTGAACGCTATCCCGACATCAAGTCCGGGCAGAACTTCCTGGCATTGCAGAGCCAGCTCGAAGGGACCGAGAACCGCATCGCCATCTCTCGCCGGGACTATATCCAGTCGGTACAGCAGTATAACACCGAGCTGAACACATTCCCTGGCCGGATCTGGAAGTCGATTCTCTATTCAAGCGCGAAGGACATGGCGACGTTTGACGTTCCGGAAAAGGAGCGGGAGACGCCAAAGGTCGATTTCGGTCCGCGCAAGACCTAAGCGGGCTGCCGCATGCATTCCGCGTCACCCCTCACCCCGCCCCTGTTCCGATGGGAGAGGAAGCAGTGCGAGCTTTCAAATCGGTCCCTTCTCCTCGGGGAACGGCGGGTCGAGGCGCGCTCCCTTTTAGTTGCTGCATATTTCGCCGCGCTAGTCCTGTTCATTCTGTCGGCGGCGTTATTTGTCCCAAATGCCTGTCAGGCCGAACCCAAATTTCCGCCTCTCACTGGGCGTGTCGTCGACGATGCGCATCTGCTCACCCCGGCTGACAAGGCCGCAATCGAAAGCGACCTCAAGGCGCTGGAGGACAAATCCAGCGACCAGCTTGTGGTTTATACGACCAATTCCCTGCAAGGCTATCCCGTAGAGGACTATGGATATCAGCTTGGGCGCGCCTGGGGGATCGGGCAGAAGGGCACGAACAATGGCGCTATTCTCATCGTAGCGCCGAACGAGCGGAAGGTGCGCATCGAGGTGGGCCGCGGACTGGAGCCGCAGCTGACGGACGCGCTCTCGAAACTCATCGTAGAGAATGCGATCCTGCCGCGCTTCAAGCGGGGCGAGTTCTCGGCCGGCATCAAGGCCGGCGTTCAGGACATCCGCGATGTGATGCTGGGCGACGCGGAAGCGGTCAAATAGCGGGCCGCTGCGCGGCCGGCAAAGCGGAATGCGCCAGATAATGAGGAACTTATTACGCTCATTATCTTTGTCGGGATTTTTCTGTTCGTCCTCTGGGTGCAGTCTCGGCAGGCCGGGCCACCCCTTTCGGGAGGGCCGTACACGCGCCGTGGCGGCTATGGCGGCGGCCCGATTTTCATTCCCGGCAACTGGTCGGGAGGCGGTTTTGGCGGACGCGGCGGCGGGGGCGGTGGCTGGTCGGGCGGCGGCGGGGACTTCGGTGGCGGCGGCGCATCAGGCGATTGGTAGGGAGCGGCTATCGTGATTTCGGAAACCGAAAAGCTGGACATTGAGAACGCCATCACGAAGGCGGAGAACAAGACGTCTGCGGAAATTGTCGCGGTGATCGCGCGCGCTAGCGCCGGATATCACTACATACCCTATATGTGGGGCGCTCTCATCGCGCTCGCCGTGCCGTGGCCTCTTATTCACTGGACCTGGATGCCGGTGCAAACCGTTTATGTCATCCAGCTTGCGGTTTTCGCCGCTCTCACCCTTATCCTCCATCATCCGGCTTTGCGGTTCGCGCTCGTGCCCCGCCCCATCATGCGAAAGCGCGCACATCAGCGCGCCATGCAACAATTCGTGGCGCAGGACATCTACACGACGGCAGGCCATACGGGGGTCTTGCTTTTCGTGTCCGCTGCGGAGCGCTACGCGGAAATCGTGGTCGATTACGAAGTCCACCAGAAAGTGCCGGACGAAGAGTGGAAAGCGATCATAGATAAGCTTACGGCCGATATCGGAAGTGGACGCCCGGTAAAGGGGCTTATTGACGCTATCGGCAGGATGGGAGAGCATCTGGCGCAGCACTTTCCGCCGTCTGCGGCGAAAGAGAACCTTTTACCGAACCACCTCGTTATGTTAGACGCAGAGTAAATTCTCTGTTGGCCAGCTCCCTGGACCGCAAGGCGTAGGCGTGCGCTATCACGGAATAGCCCCTTATGCCGCCTAAATGCGATTGTTCCTTTCACCCCTGAGCTGGCTGGCGTGATTGGCTAAGCCCGAATCGAGGATTGAATCATGGATGCTGCTACCCTGGGCTTTGGCGCGACTTTCTCCTCCCTCGCCACGCGCGAGGGTCTGATCGCGCTCGACAAGCATTTCCTTGCCCAGGTCGCGGCGCAGGACCCGGCCCTTCACGAGAACCTGCTCGCGGCGCGGGCAGCCCCGGACGCGCTGGACTCCAAAGCGGAGAGCACTCTCATTACTTCGCTCGGGCCGATCCTCGACGCTTTCGTGGCCGAACTGTTCGGAATCCGGGACTTGCTCGACGAGGTGGCGGTCCAAACCAAGAACCTCGACCCTATCCATGGCTGCGAGCGGCTGTTCGTGCAAAGGCAGGCCGTCAAGAAATACGCCGATCCCTCCTCCTTCAACGGAGCCGCGCTGCGCGCCGAGCTTGAGGAGAGGATGGGCGAGACGCTGACGGAGGCTTCATTCGCCGCCCATGTCGAAACCTGGGAGCGCGACGGCCGCAAGGAATGGCTGGACACGGCGCTGCGCTATGCCGCCTGGGCGACGCTGACGGCTGACGGGCGCGCGTTTCATAGAGGCGGCACGCTGTTCCGGACGCCTCACAAAATCGACTACCAGAGGCTCGTCCCGGTGGCGACCACCGAGCGCAACGGGGTCACCATGCTGCACCTCCCCGAGCATGATTGGCGCGCGCGCGATGGCT
>JBAVVQ010000820.1:0-9334 GCA_049697375.1 Rhodomicrobium sp. | reverse complement strand
GTCAAGGACGTTACAAACGGCTTGGAGCCAGCGGCGACGATGGCATAAGTGGCAAGCCCTGCAACGAAGAGCTCAAGAAAAAGCCGGAACCGCCCGGAAAACCCCGATGCGGTGCGCCTGGATACCTTCAGATAGTCGTCGTAGAAGCCGATGAGCCCGAATGAGAGCGTGACTGCCAGAACGATCCAAACATACGGGCTATAAGGATTGGCCCAGAGCACCGTCGCGACGCACAGCCCAAGCAGGATCATGAGGCCGCCCATTGTGGGCGTGCCCTTTTTTGTGATGAGGTGCGATTTCGGACCATCCTCGCGGATCGGCTGACCTTTGCCTTGCCGCATGCGCAACGAATCGATCAACCACGGGCCAAGCACGAACACGACGAGCATCGCCGTCACGACCGCCCCCCCTGTTCGGAATGTAATATACCGGAACAGGTTGAAGATTTGCGATTCCTTGCTCAATTCGCCGAGTAGATAAAGCATACGTAGATGGTCCAAGTTTAAGCCGCGCCGCGGCCATGTTATGCGGCCGCCAGATTTGAGAAGCGCAAACGCAGCGCCTCCGCCAGCTGACCCATCCGGCTTCCGAGCGACCCTTTGATCATGACTGCATCGCCGCCACGGACCTCGTCCAGCAAAAGAGCGCGCAAATCCTCGGATTTCTGAGCCCAGCCGCCCCGCTTTTGTTTTGGCAGCCGTTCGTAGAGATTGGCCATCAACGGTCCCGCGCAGAAAACGAGATCGATACCGTTCGTGTCAATCGCGCTCGCAAGATCGGCGTGAAATTGTGGCCCATCGTGGCCAAGCTCCAACATATCCCCTAGAACCGCGACGCGGCGGGCAAACTTTGCTCGCGACATCCTGCCGAGGACTTCGAGCGCCGCGCACATCGATGCCGGATTGGCGTTATAGGATTCGTCGATAATAAGGATGGTACCCTTGGGCGTGTCGAAGGCCGAACTGCGCCCCCGGCCTTCGGGCGCCTCGAACCGGGCGAGGGATTCTGCCGCTTTTTCGACAGGTGCGCCCGCAAGTTTGGCTGCGGCGAGCGCCGCGATGGCATTTGAAGCGAGATGGCGCCCGCGCGCGCGGATCATGAACGTCAGGCGCGTCCCGAGGATATCGGCAGTGACCGCCGATCCTTCCTCGACCGCTTCGTAGCCCAACAGCCGCGCATCGGCGTCAGCACTCCGCCCGAAGGACACAACGCGTGCGTCTTTCGCCCGTGCATGTGCCGCCAGCCTCGCAAAATGCTCATTGTCGGCCGGGAGAATGGCTGTTCCGCCTCGCTCGAAACCGTCGAAGATCTCCGCTTTCGCGTCCGCAATCTCGGCAACCGACTTGAAGAACTCGATGTGGACCGGGGCCACCCAGGTTATGATCGCGATGTGCGGTCGCACGAGGCGAGTCAAAGGCGTGATTTCTCCTGCGTGGTTCATGCCTATCTCGAACACGCCGCAATCTGTGTCTTTCGGCATTCTCGCGATCGATAAGGGCACGCCCCACAGGTTATTGTAGGATTTTTCGGAGGCATGCGCGGCCCCCGATGCCGAAAGGATCGTGCGCAGCATCTCTTTCGTGCCCGTCTTGCCGACGCTTCCCGTCACGGCGACGATGCTTGCCCTGGACCTTTTGCGCGATTGCTGCGCCAACGCATTCAGGGCCTCCAGCGTATCGGGGACGCGGAAAAGCGGGCAGTACGAAGTCGCTTCAAAAGCCTGTTCCACCACGGCGGCGGCGGCGCCCTTTTCGATCGCAGCGCCGACGAACCGGTGCCCGTCCATGCGCTCGCCCTTGATCGCAAAGAACAGATCACCGCTTTTCAAAGTGCGGCTGTCGATGGAGACGCCGTTCACCGGAATGGCAGGGGAACCCGTTGAAGTGGTTTCGAGCGCCGCCTCAATTTCTGCGATTGTCCAGAGCGGGTCAGCCATGGCTCGTCCTCCGCCCCGCCGCTGCAAGCGCTGACGCAACGGCCTCGTGATCGGAGTGAGGAATGACGGTCTTGCCCACGATCTGACCTGTCTCATGGCCCTTGCCCGCGACCAGCAGAACATCGCCTCTCTTGAGATTGCCGGTCGCCATCGCGATGGCGTCGGCCCGGCCCGCGATCTCGATCGCGCCGGGCGCCGCCGCCATGATGGCCCGCCGGATCATGGCGGGTTCCTCGCTTCGCGGGTTGTCATCGGTGACGTAAACGTCGTCGGCATGAGCAATCGCCGCGCGTCCCATCTCGGGACGCTTTCCGGTGTCCCTGTCGCCGCCGCAGCCAAAAACGACGTGCAACCGGCCGCTGGCATAAGGCCGCAAGGCTTGCAGCGCTTTCACAAGCGCGTCCGGCGTGTGGGCGTAGTCGACGAAAACGGGCGCGCCGAGCGCGGTCTCGCCGATATATTCCAGGCGGCCTTTCGCGCCCCGTATCGCCCCAAGCGCGGAGAACACGGTTTCAGCTGAAGCGCCAAGTGCGAGGGCGATGCCCGCAGCGACAAGCGCATTCGAGACCTGGAATGCCCCGGCGAGAGGAAGCGCGACGGAAAAGTCCCGGCTCTCGAAGGTGAGGGAAAGGCGTTGCCTGAATCCCTCGCGCGCGGTGCTGTTGAGGGTGATCGCGTGGCCGCTTTGCCCGACAGTGAAGACGTTGAGCTTACGGTTTTGTGATGCTTCGATGACCTGCTCCGCGCCGGGGCTGTCGGCGTCGATTACGGCCGGTGCGCCGGGCGGCAACAGCTCCCGGAACAGGCGCAGCTTTGCCTGGAAGTAATCCTCGAAGGTGGGATGATAATCGAGATGGTCGCGTGTGATGTTCGTGAAGGCGCCCGCCGAGAAGCGCACACCGTCGAGGCGGTGCTGGTCAAGGCCGTGGCTCGAGGCTTCGATTGCGAGGTGGGTCACGCCGTCGGCCGCCAGCGCCGCCAGATATTTATGAAGCGTGACCGGGTCGGGTGTCGTATGCGCGAGCGCCGTCTCCCGTTCGCTCGTCACGATTCCGACGGTGCCGAGGCTCGCAGCCTCAAAGCCGGACGCAGTCCAGATCTGACGCAGAAAAGCCGCGACCGATGTCTTGCCGTTCGTACCCGTGACGGCCGCGACGATTTCGGGCTGCGCGGCGTAAAAGCGGGCGGCAAGGTAAGCGAGCGCCCGCCTGCCCTCGGCCGAATGCAAGACAGGTACGCTGAGCGCGTCCGCCTTTGCGCTCTCCCCTGCAAGAACCGCAACTGCCCCGCGGGCCAAGGCCTCTCCCACAAAAGCCATCCCCTCCGCTTTCGTACCTGAAAGGGCTACGAACAACATGCCAGGCGCAACCAGCCGGCTATCTGCCGTAAGGCCAGTAATATTGATATCCAGGGGAATACTGGTACTGACCGTAAGCGGAATATCCTTGATTAAATCCGCTAATTTCATAGGGGTTCCGTCGGTAGAAACGTTGCCGCTCTCTGGGAGCCGCCTGTTCATAGGAGGTTGCAGCGGCTTCGTCAAACCGGGGTGTGGGCAAGATGTCGAGCATGGTAGCGATCCGCTTGATAATCGCGCCCGCGGTTGGAGCGGCGTTTTGCGAAGCTTCGTTGATCTTGCCCGGTTCCTCAGGCTTCGGTTCGTCGATCGTCACCATCACCATGTACTTGGGCGCATCGATCGGGAAAGCCGCCACGAAACTGTTGATCACATCGTGGGTGTAATGACCATCCTTCACCTTGAGCGCCGTCCCGGTCTTTCCGCCGACGGCGATGCCCGGCACTGCCGCGCGCCGCCCCGTGCCCCGCTCGACGACAAGGCGCATGAGATCGCACATGACCGCGCTCGTTTGCGCCAGGATCAGCCTCTGGCCAGTTTCGTCTGAGCCTTTTTCGGAAAGCAGAAAAGTCGGCTTGATCCGCTCACCCCCGTTGACGAGGGAGGCCATCGCGCCTACGAAAAGAAGCGGGGGCACAGCAATTCCGTGGCCATAGGCGATGGTGATCGCGTTGGTCGGCCTCCAGACTTTTGGAAAAACCGGAACGGGCGACGTTCCAGCCTCCGTTTCGATCTTTTCGAACAAGCCGAGCGACTTAAGGAATGCCTGCTGCCGGGACATGCCAGCCGCCATCGCGATACGCGCCGCGCCTGTATTCGAGGAATGGATGAAAATGTCCTCGACGCTCATCATTTGCCGAGTGGCATGCGGATCGCGCAGGAAGAAGTTGCCGACCGTCAATGGGCTTGCGTCGAAGAACTCGTAGCGGTTCGCTACGCCTTGATCGAGCGCCATGGCGATCGTGAAGGACTTGAAGACGGAGCCGAGCTCGTAAACGTCGGTCACGACGCGGTTTTGCCGGTTCTGCTCGGCGGCCTGCTCGCGCCGGTTCGGGTCGAAATCCGGCAATGAGGCGGAGGCCAGAACCTCGCCATTCTTCACATTGAGGACAAGCCCGAGCACGGCTTGCGCGCGGTACAGATCCATCGCGTGCGAAAGCTCTTCCGTCAGGACGTGCTGCAGACTGAGATCGAGCGCAAGCTTGACAATAGGGCGATCCGTGAGCGAGGTCGGCGTAAGCTGTGGGGCCAGCTTCTGGTCGACATACCACTCAACGCCGCTACGGCCTTCATTGTCGACATTGGTAATCCCGAGGATATGCGCCGCCTCGTTTCCGGCGGGGTAAACCCTTTGGACAGTAGGAAGCAGCGTTAGCGCGGGGATGCCGAGCGCATGCACCGCCTCGGCCTGCTTTGGTGTCAGGCCGCGCTTGACCCACTCGAAGCGGCTCGCCTTATCGCGGAACTTTTTCGCGAGCGCGGCCTGATTGAGATCCGGAAACAGAGCCGCAATCTTCTCCGCGGCATCATCCGCATTCACGATCTGTTTCGGGTTGGCGGAAAGCCAATAGACGCGGATGTCGGTGGCGAGCAGCCTGCCGTGACGGTCGACAATGTCGGGACGATTTTTGGCAAGCGCGCTTGGCCCGGTCGCCGCTGCCAGGACGGGGAGATCGTTCGCCGACGCGCCATAATGGATGATGCGGCCCGCAACGATTGTGAAAGAGCAAACAAAAAAAAGCGCCAGCAGCGCCTGCGCACGCCGGGCATTTTTCACCGCTCGTTCAGCGGCGCCGGAGCCGCCGAGCCGGTGGCAAAGGGTCGCCAGCGTGACCATGGGCTTTATCGCACCCCGGCGGGGGCGGTTTGGGTGGAGGCTTTTTCGATCAGGGCCGCAATTCCGTCCTTTCGAGCCAAGGGCGCGCTTGAAGTCTGGGCGGTCGCCGTGGAACCCGGCGCCACCGCACTCCAGGGCACGAGCTGTGTGGATGCGATCGGCTCCAGCTTGAGCGTTTTGCGCGCCATATCCTCAATGCGTTCCGGCCTCGACAGATAGCTGACCTCCGCGCGCATGAGAGCCAGAAAATCGCCTTCGTCCTGGAGGGTGTTCACGAGTTCGTGCGCTTCGGCTTCAAGCGCACGCGTTTTTAGCTTGAGATTATAAGTGTAGGCGAAGAGGCCCACGAATATTCCAAAGGCCAGAAGGCAAAGCGTACGCATAACGGATTATCCCATGCGGTGCATCGGAAGGATTAGGGCACGGGCGTCGTAAATTTTCGGTATGGAGATTGCTTGGAGAGACGGTTTTTTGCTTCAGATTGCAGTCAATACACACCGGCATGCGTTACGCCGCGCGTCGAGGCGGAAGCGATTTTCCCGCGCTTCAGCTTTTCACTTATGAGGGTGGGCCTCCGGCCGCAGTCGAGGCTTGGACCCTGCTGCCAACGTCAAGCTTGAACAGCATCTCCATGGGACGCGAGGATCGCGTTTAAATTCGCCGGCCCCCAAAGGCCAGAGCTGTTCATTCTGGTCGAAATTTGCCGTTATGGAGGTGTGGGAGCGGACGGTGTGCGCCATGAATCAAGCACACATGACTCAAGCACACATGACTCAAGCACACTTGACTCAAGCGCACTTGAGCCGCTCTGCAAATGACCGGCTTTGAACCACGCCGTCGAGCCACGCGTGAAAGTCCAGCTGGTTGAGGACCGGTTGGCACAAACGAGAGGCGGGGCGCTTCCGGCGTGTCTCGACTCTCGGCGGATGCGTCTGCCTATGACCCTTTATGTCGACCGCGGTTTTTAACGCCGGAACGAGTTCCTGCAGGCGCTCGAAGTCCTGCCAATAAGCCGCATCGGCAAGCGCGGTCTCGAAAAGTTTGTCCATGCCCATACACCAACAGCTTAACGTTACCAATAAACGGTTAACACCGAACCTTGCCTCGGGTTGCGCCCGTTGGCGCACAAAAAGTTGGAGCGGGTCGCGATCGAAGGCATTCCAAATCGAACGTGATTGGGCGGCGGACGGTTGCCGCGCCTTGTTTCGATCTGAGATGAAAAGCCGAAAGCGCTAGGGGCGGGCTCGTGACTATGCCGCTATTTCTTCTCCTGTGGCGCTACATTTGATGAGTCTGATGGCGCTCCTGGATCGCCTTTATCCCCCTTTTCGCCTTTCTCTCCCCTATCCCCTTTTTCTCCTGCGTCGCCTTTGTCCCCTTTCTCGCCCTTCTCACCTTTCTCTCCGGTATCGCCCTTGTCACCTTTAGCTCCGGTCTCTCCCTTCTCTCCTTTTTCACCCTTCTCACCCTGCGGACCAGGCGTGCGCTTAAGCGAAGCGAGTTCCTCCGAGAGACATTTCACGCGCTCGCCCAACCTTCCCTTTGTGCACGGCAGTTCCTCCGCCATTCCATCGCCAGCAGATAAAACGAGGCAAAAGAGAAACAGAAAGGCTCCAAGCACGTGCACCCGCATAATTATTCTCCTCTTCCAGGATAGGCCATTGCAGCAGCTTTACGCGGGAGGGTCCGGCTTGTCACCCATATGCTGAGATGAAAGCAAAAACATTTGTATTAATAGGTAAATCACTTATCTGCGCCAAGCGCGCGTGCTGTACGCGACCGGCGGCGCATTTCAAGGTATGGCGTCGATCACCGCGGCTAAGGGTGATTCCGACGAAACTTCCGAAACGCCACTAAATCTGATCAAGAGGCCGCTCATTGTTGAGGAGCCATTTTGCGAAGTTCGGCAACGATCATCGATGACGGGACCGGCTTTGTGAAATGTGGAACGCCTTCGAAGATTGGCGGCTGCTGTGTCCGCGCATAGCCCGTCATGGTCATGAACGGAATGGCCAGCGCAGCGAGCACATGTGCGACGGCCTCCGAGGTTTCGCCGCGCAAATGGATGTCGAGCACGGCGGCATGGCAGCTGCGCTCCTTTATGAGCGTAAGAGCCTGGGCCACGGAAGGAGCGGGGCCTGCAACTTCAAAACCGGCGGCTTCAAGAGCCCGGCAAAGCTCGAAAGCCACAAGCGCGTTATCCTCGACCACCAATACTCGTGCTTTCATGGCTTTCTTTCTGAAGAGGCCTAGCCCGCGGCCTCAAAATCAAGCGGGATTTCAAGCACTCTCTCAGCCAGGCACTCAAGGCGCCAGCATAATCCTTCGCGTGCGTAAATTGAGAGAGACTTCGGCATCCGACTCCATACGAGGGAGGGCCTCAATACGGGTCGTCGTCCGAACCTGGACCGCTCCGGGGAATCACGGGCGGCCCTCCCGCTTCGACCCGGCTTAAAGTGAATTGGGGATTTCCCGCCGCTTGGTCGAGTCCCCGAATGATTTCAATTGTGCCCCCTGCCTTGGACGGCGCCCCATATTTACCGGCATTGGTTGCCAGTTTGTGAAGCGCCATACCTATTGCTTGCTCCGAGCGCCGACAAATTAAGCGATGGCCCCGCGAGCTTGATCCTATCATCGATCAGCTCTTGGAAGTGCAAAAGCTGCGGGCGCACGAGGAAGCACGGCTTGGGCTCGGTTCAGGTCTGCGCGGCTTTCGCTGAGCGCCCTCTCGGCCCTCACCTTTGGCGTGATGTCCTTGCTGAGGATAAAAATGCCACTCACGGCGCCACCAGCATCATGCCAGGGCCTCCGCCGCCTCAAGCAGAAGGTAAGACCTCTGCCCAAAGATCGTAGTCATCCGAGTCGATGATCGTCGCGCGAACTCGGTCGCCGGGTTTCAGATCTTCCGCTTCCTCGATAAAAACCGAGCCGTCGATGTCCGGCGCATCCCAGATGCTACGTCCCGTGGCCCCGTCCTCGTCCACCTCGTCGATCAGTACGTCGACGGTCTTTCCGACCTGCGAGGCGAGAACCTCCTCGCTCACCTCCCGCTGCACCGCCATGAAGCGCTCGTAGCGTTCGGCCTTCACTTCCTCGGGCGCTTGCGCCTCGAGACCGCGGCTCGCTGCCCCTTCCACGTTCTCATACTTGAAGCAGCCGACCCGCGTCAGCCGCGCCTCGCGCAGCCAATCGAGGAGGAAAGCGAAATCTTCTTCTGTCTCGCCTGGAAAGCCCACAATGAACGTGGACCTGAGCCCGAGGTCTGGACAAACGGCGCGCCAGCCCTTGATGCGATCCAGGGTTTTCTCCTGGTTCGCCGGGCGGCGCATCGCTTTCAGCACTTTCGGCGAGGCGTGCTGGAAGGGGATGTCGAGATAGGGGAGGATTTTGCCTTCCGCCATCAGCGGCAACACTTCATCGACATGCGGATAGGGGTAGACATAATGCAGCCTCACCCATGCGCCGAGCTGCGACAGCGCTTCGCAAAGCTCCGTCAGCCGCGCCTTCACCGGGCTGCCGCGCCACTCGCTTTCGGCATATTTCAGGTCGAGTCCGTAAGCGCTTGTGTCCTGGCTGATCACCAGAAGCTCTTTCGCTCCACCCGAGACGAGCGCTTCCGCCTCTGCGAGCACATCGGCGGCTTGCCGGCTTGCGAGCGGGCCGCGCAAGGCCGGAATGATGCAGAAGGAGCAGCGGTTGTTGCAGCCCTCCGAGATTTTCAAATAGGCATAATGAGGCGGCGTCAGTCGCAGCCCGGCGCGCGGAACAAGATCGAGGAAAGGCGCGTGCGGCGGTGGGGTTGCGGCGTGGATTGCGCTCATCACGGCGTCATATTGATGCGGGCCGGTGACCGCCAGAACATCAGGAAAAGCGTCGCGGATGCGCCGGTCTTCCACGCCAAAGCAGCCCGTGACGATGACTCGGCCGTTTTCCGCCATCGCCTCGCCGATCGCCTCAAGGCTCTCGGCCTTGGCGCTGTCGAGAAAGCCGCAGGTGTTCACCACGACGATGTCCGCGCCGTCATAGTTCGGCGAAATCGCATAGCCCTCGCTGCGCAGCCGTGTGAGAATGCGCTCGGAATCGACGAGCGCCTTCGCGCAGCCCAGGCTCACAAATCCAACCTTCGGCGTGTTTGGCGCTGCAGCGCGCTCTTGCGGCATTTTCGGCATTCTTCGGTCTTCTACGCAGAAATAAAAAGAGCGCC
>JBAVVQ010000819.1:0-2263 GCA_049697375.1 Rhodomicrobium sp. | reverse complement strand
GTCGAGCACTTCGCCCTGCATGCCGCCAAACGCAAGAAACACGCTCTCAGGCCCCTCGAGCCAACTCTCCTGACGAAAAACTTCCGCTTTGGCGTCGTCTATAGGGTTCATTCCGCTTCGACGCTTTCAAAGGGGGAGAAATATTCCCGCTCCTAATTCTCATCGTAAAAGGCTCAAACGCCCAACAAGCGCATTCTCGTCGCATCCGCGCTTGAGACCGGTGACGTCCGATAAGGACTCCTGAGCGCCCTCTCTCCTCATTGGAGAATAATGTCTGGCCTGGAGCGTTGTTATGATTAACCAACGTTTGCACGATCCGAAAATCGCCTGCTCTGCTCAGACTCTGACATCTTTTAATCGTTGGCGAGAATCCATAAGGACCGAATTTGACAATATCCTCGCGACTCCGTGCAAGAGACGTTCTATGAGTTTTACGGAGGAAGAGAAGATATATGTCCTTCTTCTTTGTGTCCTAGACTTGTACACAAAACATTCTGCAAGGTGAAGCATGCATTCTAAGGCAATTAGTGCTCCAGAATATCTAGAACTGCCTAGTCCCGAGATGATAGGAGATGAGGATGTAAACTGCGCATTGCTTTCAGCCATGCGCCTGTGGGCGGAAGAAACGCGGGAAGCACGGGACGCCGAAGAGGAGCACAACTCCCGTTTGAGGCAGCTTATGAACTAACTTCGCTCATTCGTCTCGAACGCATAAGAAACCAGTTGCTGAAGCAGCTCAACGAGGCCACCGACGTCCAGGGCTAGCATGTAATGGCCCTTTGAAAGTTCTCGCAACCGCGGAAATGACCTCCGTCGTCTTCTCACGGTCCTCTTAGGACATTGGGACATCCTTGCGGAAAAGCGGGTTCGAGCCCGACCGAGAACTGGTTTACCTCATGCCGAAGGGGCCTTTTCGGCGGCCGGGACAATGGATGTGCGTAAGTCGGCAATCAATCTGCGACTTTGATCGCGCCCGTTTAGATTGGCTTGCCTCATCTTCTCGACCCCTATGTAAGCGGCGGCCTTGCGCCGATCACGGATAGAGGCGCTATCCAGCAAAGGGAAAACAGCGGATTGACAAAGGTCCGTTACAGAAGGCTAATTCCATCACAGCCTGGGACTAAAACATCTAGGCCTTCCGGGCGACCTCGCTGGCTGCCCTGGGCGCCGTTCCGATAATTTCCCGCTCAGGTTCCAAGGTACTTGTCCGCAGACAAGCCATAATCTGCCCCGCGCTTCGCTGCTGTCCGGCCCTATCGCGTGGATCGTCGGGCTGCTGAACAGAGGAATCTTCGTGATCGGGACGGGATTATCAAATTGGCTTGTTAGTGTCTCGCGCGCCGAGCAAAGGAGTCAAGGTGATCCGCTGCCGTCCCGTACCACCCCCGTGGGACCCAACCGGAAATCTCCAATCAAAAACAAGGACATTTTTTGGGAGCAGATCGATGGCGGTTCATAGATGATCCTAAGCAGTTTCTGACGAGGCCAGCATTTGGCCTTTTCAGTATGACGGTCCACGAGGTAACCACTTGTTCAGCTGGCGATCCACAATCCAGGCGGCGGCAATCAAAATGATAACTCCCGTGGTCAATCCCCAGCCATCTCTTGCGCGATGCCATTCCACCAAAAGGGGAAAGTGTAATACGTACAGACCGTAGGACAACGATGCAATAACCGCTGCGGGTTTTGAAACTCGACATAATCGTGACGCTACCCCGGTCCCGAATGGTCCAAACAATGCGACTAGTATTAGAAGCGCAACTGCGAAATGCCGGAGCATGGGAAATGGGTACAACCCAAGCCCGCGATAGCCTACGACATACACTCCAACTGCGGCGATCATATTCAGCAGCAAGCTGAGGCCATTTGTCAGGCCCCCGGGTTAGGCAACACTTAAAGCCCTTGGAGATGCATAAGGACATCACCTTTTTAAATAGATATTTTTTGAATACTCTGTCCCGAAACGGCGTGTCGGCTTCCGAGTCGAGCGATAGGGCATCACACCAATATCCCACTTCACGCATAGGACCTCGATTCAGGATCGAAGCGTGCCGTCGCGTCCAATTATACCGTCGAGCCTAAGCATTGACCGTTGGAATCCAGGGATAAGAGCATAACGACGTGATCTGGCCGGGTTCTGCCACGAGCCGATTCCAGGCGTTGCAAGCAGCGTCAGCGATAGCACAGTAATCGGCGATCAGCTGGTGCGAGAGTAGGCGTTCCTTAAGATAGAGCCGCGGTATCGGCATCGAGCGATGCGGAT
>JBAVVQ010000818.1:0-2220 GCA_049697375.1 Rhodomicrobium sp. | reverse complement strand
TTTCCGTCAACGCGAGGGACGGCAGTGCCGATATAAGTTGTCATGGCGCTCACCGGATTTTCTTGTTGGCCTGTATTTGCGGAGTTCCATTCGCCGCCTGCGTCAGCGCCCGGACAATGGCGCGGCGGGCAAGGTCGATCTTGAAGGCGTTGTGCGCGAGGCCCTTGGCATCCCGCAAAACGATGCTCGCGGCCTGTTTGAAAGCGGCTTCGCCCGCTCGCTCCCCAACCAGTTCCGCCTCTGCGGTCTCGTCTCTCCAAGGCTTATGCGCAACGCCGCCAAGGGCGAGGCGCGCTTCCTTGATGACGCCGCCGTCCAATTCGAGCGACGCAGCAACCGACACCAGCGCAAAGGCGTAAGAAAGACGGTCGCGGATCTTGAGATAGGTGTAGTTTTTGCTGAAGCCTTTTGCCGGAAGCTCGATCGCGGTTATGAGTTCATCGGCGTTGAGGTTCGTGTCGCGATCCGGGGTATCGCCCGGCAGGCGGTGAAAGTCCGAAAATGCGATCCGCCGTTCTCCGTTCGGACCTTCTGCAATCACAACAGCCTCAAGAGCAGCGAGAGCGACGCACATGTCAGAGGGATGCGTCGCGACGCACGCGTCGCTCGCGCCGAGGATGGCGTGGATGCGGTTAAGACCGTCGATCGCCGAACACCCGCTTCCAGGATTGCGTTTATTGCAAGGGGTGGCGGTGTCGTAAAAATAGTAGCAGCGCGTCCGTTGAAGCAGATTGCCGCCCGTTGAAGCCATATTGCGCAACTGCGCCGAGGCGCCTGCAAGGATCGCGCTCGATAGTAAGGGATACCGCTCTTCGATCAGCGGATGGTAGGCGAGGTCGGAATTTGGCGTCAGAGCGCCAATGCGCAATCCGCCGCCGTCCGTCTCCTCAACGCCATTAAGCGCGAGCCTTGAGATGTCAACGAGCTTCGCTGGACGTTCGACATCCTCTTTCATCAGGTCGATGAGATTGGTGCCACCTGCGATAAACTTCGCGCCAGGATAAGCAGCGATCTTGCGAACGGCGTCGGCGACGCCGGTTGCGCGGACATAGTCGAAATTGATCATGATTGCGCCATGGCTTGCTGAATGGCTGCGACGATGTTGGGGTAGGCGCCGCAGCGGCAGATGTTGCCGCTCATAAGTTCGCGGATTTCATCAGTGGACTTCGCCCTGCCTTCGTTGAGCATGCCTGCAGCCGAGCAAATCTGACCGGGCGTGCAATATCCGCATTGAAAGGCGTCGTGATCGATGAAGGCCTGCTGCAGGGGATGCAGAGCGCCATTAGCCGCCAGGCCCTCGATCGAGGTTACGCTGGCGCCATCCCGCATGACCGCAAAGGTCATACACGAATTAATGCGCCGGCCGTCAACCAGCACTGTGCAGGCGCCGCATTGACCGTGATCGCAGCCTTTCTTCGTGCCGGTGAGATCGAGATTGTCGCGCAAAAAGTCCAAAAGCGTTGTCCACGGCGCGACTTCGCGTTGTATAGGCACGCCGTTGACGGTCATCTCGATCTGAAATTTTTCCGTCGCTTTTGTTCTCGGCGGCGCCCCTGACGGTGAGCTGTCGGATTCCACAGGCGACCTCGCATTTGCTATCGTATCCCCAAGCAAATGCTCTACGCGCGTCGCTGTTCCTTCTCGAAGCGCCTCATCGTACCCGCTCTCGCAAATCCGCCGGGAAATCCAGCCACACGATGTGTCGCGGCGCAACCTTAACCTAATCCGGCAATCCAGCTGGCCAGCACATCCAGCAGTTCGGCCAGCACCTGCGCATCGGAGCGCCCGCTGCGGGCCGGCGCGTGAAAAGAATGATCAGCGTCCGCGAAGAGCTTCAAGGTCGCATTCGAGCCGAGCGCCTCGCAAAGCGGCTTGAGCTCGCTTAGATTGGCAAAAGCGTCGCGCGTCCCTTGCAGGAACAGCATGGGGACGCGCACTTTGAACAAATGGTCGGTGCGGTCTTTTGAGGGGCGCCCCGTCGGGTGCAGCGGAAATCCCAGAAATGCGAGCCCGCGAACGCCGGGAAGCGGCTCGACCGCCTGAGCCTGCGACGTCATCCGGCCGCCAAAGGATTTCCCGCCCGCGATGAGCAGGACGCCTGGTTGCAAGCGTGATGCCTCGGCCACGGCGGCGCGGACGGTGGCCTGGGCAAGCTTCGGCGCATCTGGCCTCTTGCCGCCTCGTTCCATATAGGGGAACTGATAGCGTAACGTGGCGATT
>JBAVVQ010000817.1:0-4807 GCA_049697375.1 Rhodomicrobium sp. | reverse complement strand
GCCCAGCGAAAGCCCGATCCTCGCCATTACCCACGCAGGCCCGATCCGGGTCATGAAATCGATCCTGAATGGCGAGCCGCTCCTTACTTATTTCACCGACAACATCCCCTTTGCGGAGCTTATCGAGTTATCGCTTCGGTGTAGTTCGATGGGGTAATCGTGACGCGCGAATAGCGGATAGAAGGCGCCAGAGGCGCCTTCGTCTGCCTTATCCTCTGCACTCTTCGCGATAGCGGCGGCAATTGCCTTCTCCAGCCTCTCCGCGCTCGCCCTTATAGAGGCAAGCTTGACGCAAACGCGCGCAATTGCTTGCGCCCCGGTTACCGCACTCTTCCCGATAGCGGCGGCAGTTGCCTTCTCCCGTCTCACCGAGTGCCCCCTTATTTGCACAAGCGCGACGTAGCGATTCGCACCGGCCCTGGACTTTTAGAACAAACCCAGCACCGCTTTGAACGCTCTCTTTTGTGTATGTGCTTAGCGGTGCTCCTGACGTCATACCCGCGCTGAACAACGCAAAAACGGCTGCTAACAGAAGGCTACGAATAAATGGCATGGTTACACTCCTTGACGTTTCCTCAACAACCAAACAGGGAGCGGTTAGGAACGTTCCAACTAGCAAGTTCGCGCAGGGCCTTGGCACAGGCTTTTCGCGCCGCCATGTGGGGGTGGCGTCGCGTCCAGGTGTCCTGCGCACCTCCGGCAACTCTGCCTGATGATTAAGCCCGCCCGCCAAAAGCCTCCAACGCAGCGTGAAGCTCGGCATGGGTCGCGGCATATTGCGCGAGGGGAATTCCTTGCGATATGGCATCCCAGGCCTGCCTGATGCTGGCAGCGCCGCCTCGCGGTCCCATCGGATGTCCGAACACGCCGCGGCCGGGAACGAACCCGAAATCGACGCTACCCACCTTCTTATACACGCCTTCCAAAGTGCCAGCCCAGTCGCTCCCGCCAGGCACTGGAAGACAGGGCTTGATGGAACCCATAGGTTCGAGGCACGCGCGCACGCAATCCAGGACCTCGTGCTCGGGCGTCATCATGCGGCTGCCGAAACCCGGCATGATCACCGAGTCGAATCCGGCGAGCCGCTGCAGCCGCGTCACCACGCGCGAGTGGATGCCGTAGCCCGGGAGGCGGCTGAAGGCGGCGATGAACGGGAAATGCGCGATCAATGGCACAGTCGCGTGCTTCCGCAGCATCCGCACGCCGCTCAAGCCCACCGGCACAGCGTTGAGGAGGAGCGCATTCGCGCCTTTCGCGACCGCGATGTCATGAAGGGAAGCCAGCCGGTCGACCTCGTCGGTGATGTTGGCCAGATAAATTTTGGGCGTACCCGTTTCGCTTTCGGCCCGGCGGCGCGCTTCACCCAGGGCGGCCGCACGTTCGGCGAGCGGACACCAGCCGACATCGGCGAGCATTTCGTCGTCCTTGGCGATATCAAGGCCGCCAAGCCAGCTCTGATAGCCCAATTCCGCGAAGGGCTCCGCTGACAGTCCAATATTCGGCTTAATCACACCGAAGAAGATTGGGCGCCCGAAAGCCTTTAGGCGCTCGCGCAAGCCCGCAATGCCGAACCTCGGCCCCTCGAATGCGGCCAGATAGGCCTCCGGGAAGCGGATGTCCTGCAGCCGTATGAGGGGAATGCCGGGCGAGAAGAAAACACCCTCGCCGCAGACCGCGGAGAGCAGATTGGGAATGCGCGGCCCGAAATTGCCGTGCGGATGGGCGATAGTGGCGCGCACCGCGTGCACCGGCCCCTGCGCCGCACATTCCACTGCAATGCTGAACCCGGAAGGGCGCGGCTCGGCTTCCAAGTCCAGCACCTTCGCGCCGAAGCGGGGCCGGAAGTCTTCGTTCACGCCGACGCGACGCCACTGCGCAGTGGACTGCTCGCTGCAAAGATGCGCCGCAGCCTCGCGCGGATCGCCCGCGCATTCAAAGGTGAAGTCGAGTTCGATGTAGTCTTCGACGTTGAGATCCCGCCGCTTGGCGTAGAAGCCTTGAATATCGTCCGGCGTCATGGATCAAGCCTCGCCCATGATCTGAAGCTCAAGCGCGCGCCGCTCCCGCGGGCCGTCCAATTCGATGAAGAATATCGACTGCCAGCCTCCGAGGATCAACTCGCCGCCCGAGACTGGAATGCTCTCGGATGAAGTCATGAAAAGCCCAAGGATGTGGGAATGCGCGTTGCCGCGTCCGTCCACGGTGACGAGATTATGCAGCCAGTCTCCATCGCAGGGAACGAGCCGTTTCAGATAAGTCACCATGTCTTTCTGGAGCTGCGGTTCGCGCTCGTTTACGTTGACGCGCGCGGTGGTATGCAAGGACGTTATCGTCAGAAGCCCATCCCGGACCCCGGTCGTGTTCAGCCAGTCGCGGACCTGTCCTGTCATGTCGAGGATTTGGATCGGTTCGACGGTCTCGAACTCGATCCGCGTTCTTAGGATTTTCATGGGTCACCCGAGAGCGGAAGGAGGGCGGCGGGATGTTATCCCGCGAGTCTCGATGGCGCAAACGCAAAGGCCCTCGCGCAGACTGTGATCCATGCGAGAACTCGCGTGAGCGCAAAGTTTGCGGGACGTGCAAACGGATCACCACTTCCGTCCTCCCGGAAAGGCGAAGCCTTATCCGGGACCGTAAGATATTTAACCGCCTGCAATTATGCGATCCCGGCTCGCGCTTCGCTTGGCCGGGATGACGAGGGTGTGACGCTGCGGCGTGCTTCTACGCGCGCCCGTCCCGCGACACAGCCGTTGATGTGCCGAGCGCGCTCACGACGGCTTTTATGATGCCGCTCGCATTCAGCCCGGCGGATTCGTACATGGCTTCCGGCTTGCCGTGATCCATGAACAAATCGGGAAGCACGAGAGGACGAACTTTCAGACCCTGATCCAGGAGCCCGTCGCGCGCGATAAATTCAAGCACATGCGAGCCGAAACCACCGCCTGAGCCTTCCTCCACAGTGATCAGCACCTCATGATGGCGCGCCAATTGCCGGATAAGATCGTGGTCGAGCGGTTTCGCGAATCGAGCGTCCGCCACCGTCGTCGACAAACCCATGGCGGCGAGCTTGTCCGCAGCCTTCAGACTTTCTTGCAGCCGCGTACCGAGCGAAAGGATGGCGACCGCAGAGCCTTCGCGCACAATGCGGCCTTTGCCGATTGGCAGCACGCTGCCCTCAGCCGGCATTTCGTAGCCATATCCCTCGCCGCGCGGGTAACGGATCGCGCTTGGTCCATTGTCGATCGCGGCCGCCGTCGCAACCATATGCTTCAACTCAACCTCACCGGCGGGAGCCATCACCACGAAGTCAGGCAGGCAGCAGAGATAGGCGAGATCGAAGGCGCCGCCATGAGTGGCGCCATCGGCGCCCACAAGCCCGGCGCGGTCAAGCGCGAACCTGACCGGCAGATGCTGCAAGGCCACGTCATGCACGACCTGATCGTAGCCGCGCTGCAGGAAGGTCGAATAGATCGCGGCAAAAGGCTTGAGCCCTTCCGTCGCCATACCGGCGGCGAACGTCACCGCATGCTGCTCCGCGATGCCCACGTCGAAGCACCGCTCCGGGAACTGCTTCTCGAAAAGATCCAGCCCGGTTCCGGCGGGCATCGCCCCCGTGATCGCGACGATCTTGTCGTCCTTTCGCGCCTCTTCGATAAGGCTTTCCGCGAAAACCTTCGTATAGCTGGGCGGTCCGCCCTTGCCCTTGTCCTGGGCACCGGTGACGACGTTGAACTTGGTCACGCCGTGATACTTGTCCGCCGACTGCTCCGCGGGCTCGTAGCCCTTGCCCTTCTGGGTGACGACGTGGACGAGAACCGGCCCCGCATGGGCGTCGCGAACATTGCGCAGCACGGGCAACAGATGATCGAGATTGTGCCCGTCGATCGGGCCGACATAATAGAGCCCCAGTTCCTCGAACAGCACGCCGCCCGTGAAGAGATGGCGGGTGAACTCCTCGGCGCGCGCCGCCCGCCGCTCCCACACCTTCGGAAGCTTGTGCGCGAAGTGCTTCGCGATGTCGCGAACCTTAAGAAAGGTCTCCGACGACGTGATGCGCGCGAGATATTGCGATAGGGCGCCGACCGGAGGCGCGATCGACATGTCGTTGTCGTTCAGAACGATAATGAGACGGCTGTCCATGGCGCCGGCGTTATTCATGGCTTCGTAGGCCATGCCCGCGCTCATCGCCCCGTCGCCGATGACGGCGATGACATGCCGGCCGTCTTCGGGATCCTTGAGATCGCGCGCAACCGCCATGCCAAGGCCGGCCGAGATCGATGTGGAGGAATGACCCGCGCCGAAGGGATCGTATTCGCTTTCCGAGCGCTTGGTGAAACCGGAGAGCCCGCCGGGCTGCCGTAAGGTGCGGATGCGATCCCTGCGGCCTGTGAGGATCTTGTGGGGATATGCCTGGTGTCCGACGTCCCAGATCAAGCGGTCATTCGGGGTGTCGAAGAGATAGTGGAGAGCAACCGTAAGCTCGACAACGCCAAGACCCGCCCCCAGATGGCCACCCGTCACAGAAACCGCGTCGATCAACTCCGTCCGCAACTCATCGGCGACTTGGCTAAGCTCGTCGGGGTCCAGTTTACGAAGGTCTTCAGGGCTTTTAATGGTGTCGAGGAGAGGGGTACGATTGCTGATTGTCACGTCAACACTTTCCTTCAGATTCTCTTGAGCGATAACCTATGCCGAATGGTTCTAGAATGACACGCAATTTTTAGTCGCATTCGAATAGCAGGCGCGTCGCATTGCCATATTGCAACACGGCAAAAAAATTGCGTTTCCCGGCGGCAAAGCGCTTTGC
>JBAVVQ010000816.1:0-1561 GCA_049697375.1 Rhodomicrobium sp. | reverse complement strand
GAACTGGTAGGAATGCACGAAATAGGCGTGCCAGCCGTCCGGGCCATCGGGAATCCCTTCGGTCAAGGGGTGGCTTTTCGTGAAAGACAGGGTGTTCCAGCCCATGTGGGGGATCTTCAGCGATTTATCGGAGGGCTTGATAAGGTCGACCTCGCCGCCGATCCAGCCAAGGCCCTGATGGATGCCGTGCTCCAGCCCGCGATCGGCAAGCATTTGCATACCCACACAGATGCCGAAGAAAGGCCGCCCGCGCTTTAGCACGGCCTCTTTCAAGGCATCGATCATTCCGGGCGTATCGCTGAGGCCCTTGTAACAATCGCCGACGGCGCCGACGCCGGGAAGAACGATGCGGTCCGCGCGCAATACCGCGTCCGGATCACCGGTGACATTGATTTCGGAAGGAAGGGCGCTCTCGCGGGCCGCGCGCTCGAAAGCCTTCGCAGCAGAGTGGAGGTTGCCGGATTGGTAATCGACAATTGCGACCAGCATGGGCTACGCCGTCGCCTCCGGCCAGGTCCCGATCGGATGCGAGGTCGGCCAATCTCGGCTTTTCAAATCCATCAGAGGCGTTCCCGCTGCGCTGCCCTTTCCGGCGGCGTGGGGAAGCCAGGCGTCGAAAAAGCGGCGTTCGCATTCCAGGCGGTTGCGTCCCGCAACCGATGCGATAAAGGCATAGCCCTTGCGCCCAAGGCTCCAGCGCAGGATATCGTTACCTTCAAAGCCGATGATGAGCGAAACCAGAATATCCACAATTCCTGGAGCTTGATTTTTTAGCCCCAGTTCGACAAGCACGCCGGCAAAGGCGGCCATAAGCACAAGCGTCAGGATGAAGGCCAGCCAAAGCCGGTTATACAGAAGCCAGAGCGGGCCGAAGAGAAAGCCCCAGATCGTGAAGCCTTCCCTGACGAAGACGATGCTGTCGGCGCGCGCTTCGATGCTTTGGCCTGGGCGCTCCGGCTCGTGCACGGTGTAAATGATCATGGGCGTTTTAAGCCGGGGCATCAGCCCCCGAGCTGTCCTTTCGTGGATGGAATTTCGCCTGCCATCTCTACGTTGATAGTGATGGCACTCCGCAAGGCCCGCGCCAAGCCCTTGAAGCAGCTTTCCGCAATATGATGAGCATTTTCGCCATAGAGCGCCTCGATATGAAGCGTGATCCCGGCGTTCTGGGCGAGCGCCTGGAAAAACTCGCGGAACAGTTCTGTATCCATCGCGCCGATTTTCTCCGCCGGAAAGCGGACGCGCCAGATGAGGTAAGGCCGGCCGGAAATGTCGAGCGCCGTCCGGGTCAGCGTCTCGTCCATCGGAAGGTACGCATGGCCGTAGCGCGTGATGCCCCGCTTATCGCCCAGCGCCTTCACGATCGCCTGTCCAAGCGCAATGCCGCAATCCTCCACCGTGTGATGCTGATCGACGTGGAGATCGCCGTCTGCATGAAGGGCGATGTCGATGCGGGAATGCCGCGAAAGCTGCTCCAGCATGTGATCGAAGAAACCGACCCCGGTGGAGATCGAAAACGATCCGGTCCCGTCGAGGTTGACCTCGACGGCGATCGCCGTCT
>JBAVVQ010000815.1:0-3031 GCA_049697375.1 Rhodomicrobium sp. | reverse complement strand
GATCGCCCAACCTATGTGGAGGAAGGGGTGATCCATTACTGCGTCACCAACATGCCCGGGGCAGTGGCGCGGACCTCGACCTTCGCGCTGAATAACGCGACGCTGCCCTACATTTTGGCGATCGCGGGAAATGGCTGGCGCGAAGCGCTGAGCGAAGATCCGTACTTGCGAAACGGGCTAAACATATATGCGGGCTCGGTCACTCATCCTGCCGTCGCGCGTGACTTGCAGCTCCCCTTGCTGCCTGCGGCGCAAGCTCTGACGTGATTTGTGCGCTGGGGCTGGACCGACAGCAAATGAACGCGCCAGCAATACGAGGAAGCAATACGGGCCGTAATTCTTTTCTTCCGCAGTTCCTGCAGCTCTCAGCCCGGCTTTCATGACGATCTGGTGTGGCGCAATCAACTGTCCAGGTTCACACTCATTCGAACGCGCCGATCGAGTCAGATTGAGCGATCTCCTGCACGTTTCTGTGAGCTGCTTCCATGGTCAATGATGTGAGATTTCTGGCAGGGCCGAACGGAGCTACGCTCTACCTGCCGCACGGCGAAGAGCGCGGTCCAGGCATCCTCTTCTTGCATGGCAGGGAAGGCGGCTTGTCCGGCTGGAATTCGCAACGACGCTCTCGCTTTGGGGGTGCATGGCTTTGCCGCCTATCCACTCGGTTACGCGAAGGGAGGCAATTTCTAGCACGCCGGCGACATTCACGATGTCGAACTTGAGAAAACGGTCGACGCTGTGGGCTTCACCACCTCAGGGACATCGAGCAGCGTGACGCCCCTTTGAATGTCTCTTCAGAGTCAAAACTCACCGTTGATGGCGTGCCACCCGGATTCGCAATGCGCATGGCAAGGGCTTTAATCGGGAGATTCCGCTGCTGAATGTAGAGCGGCTGCGCCCCAAATTCGGGCCAGAGTCCGGAATCGACCCTCTGCGGGCGAAGCGAAATAGGTACTTGGTTATGCCCGCATACGGGGCTCCAGAACCGACGCAAGAGGCCGGGAATGGACTTCGGGCCGATTTCCGAGAGTGGCCGCTTTTGGGGGATGAGCCGCCGGAGGTGCGACGAAATGGGCCTACTCAAGAACGGCCCCGGGAACGTCGTCCTGATTAAAGCGCTATGTCCATTTCCCAGGTAAGGCCTCGCGGATCGAAGTCAAATCGCGTTATCCCCAGCTCGTATTTAAGAGCGCGATCGAGGAGCAACGACCCAAAACCCTTCCGCTCCGGCGGCTTGACCACGGGACCGCCGCTTTCCTGCCAGCGGAGCTTCAACCGGCGCGGCTCTTCATCTTTACGCAATTCCCAGGCCACCCTCACCTGCCCGCTACCGTTTGAAAGCGCACCGTATTTGACAGCATTGGTCGCCAGCTCGTGCAAGGCCATCGTGAGCAGCAGCGATTTTTCCGCGTTGATCCAAATCTCTT
Source organism: Rhodomicrobium sp. (assembly GCA_049697375.1). Lineage (GTDB taxonomy): Bacteria > Pseudomonadota > Alphaproteobacteria > Rhizobiales > Rhodomicrobiaceae > Rhodomicrobium. The sequence continues at coordinate 1,604 of JBAVVQ010000815.1, read as the reverse complement.
CCGCACCTTCGATCAGGACGCGTTCGCGCTGTTTCTCCTGGAAGGGCTGGAGCGCCTTTTCCACCACGTCGCGTAAGGGCGCTCCCTGCCAGTTTTCGGCCGTCAAGAGATCGTGCGCATTGGCCAAGGCGCTCAACCGGCCGTCAAACTCCCTACGCTCGTCCCGGGAAGCCCCCCGGAAGGTCTGTGCCGCGATGACCTGCACCGTTGTGAGGGCGTTCTTGACGCGATGTTTCATCTCGCGAAGGAGAAGGCGCTGCTGGTCTTGGGCGCGTTTGCGTTCGGTGATGTCGCGCGCCGTTTTCGATGCGCCAATGATCCTGCCGTCAGCCGTCTTGATCGGCGAAACCGTGAGTGATATTTCCACCAGGCTGCCGTCCTTGCGCCGGCGTACCGTGTCAAAATGATCGACGCGCTCGCCGCGCCGGATGCGCCCCAGAATCTCTATTTCCTCAGCCTGGCGGTCCGGTGGGATCAGGATCGTGATGGGCTTGCCGATCACCTCTTCGGCCTTGTAGCCAAAGAGCCGTTCCGCGCCCCCGTTCCAACTGTTGATGATGCCATTCAAGTCTTTGCTGACGATGGCGTCGTCCGAAGACTCAACGATCGCGGCCAAGCGCTGCGCATGCTCTTCCGCGCGCCGGCGGTCGCTGATGTCGCGCGCCGTTTTCGATGCGCCGGCAATCTTGCCGTCCGCTGTCTTAATCGGGCAAACCGTGAGCGAAATCTCCACCAGGCTGCGATCCTTGCGCTGGCGCACGGTGTCAAAATGATCGACACGCTCGCCGCGCCGGATGCGCCCCAGAATCTCTATTTCCTCAGCCTGGCGCTCCGCCGGGATGAGGATCGTGATGGGCTTGCCGATCACCTCTTCCGCCGTGTAGCCAAAGAGCCGCTCGGCGCCGCCATTCCAACTGCTAATGATGCCATTCAGGTCTTTGCTGACGATGGCGTCATCCGAGGATTCTACGATCGCGGCCAAGCGCAGCGCATAGTCCTCCGCGAGTCTGCGTTCGGCAATATCCTCCGCCCTTTTCGAAGCGGCGGCGATCCTGGCTTCGTCCTCTATGGGGTTCGGGCCGCTCATACAACACCTTCCTGACGGACAGGGGCCTTCAAGATTTGGTTCTCGGCGCCATACACGTCCTTAAGCTGCCGCAGGAATAGTTCTAACTCCTAGCGCAACCGCAACTGCAAGTATCCCAGAATATCGCACGCGAGTCATCCAATCACATCGTTTACAGCTGCCAACAAAACAAAACCTCTATCAGGTTCGTAGTTTAACTTTCTCGAATAACTCGAACCGACCGCTGGCGGTCATCCGCCTGGCCAGCTTAGCAGGCCCCTGCCTATCTCGGTGAAGCTTGTGCCCTCGTTGATCAGTCCGGTTTTGGAGGTTTAGCCGCCGACATATGTTCAGGCCGAGACTTTCAGGTTACGACCCAAGTCTACCGTGCGGATGGGGGACCAGTCGGAAGGTCGATGGATGCACCCTTATTGCCAAGCTTTAGATTGTTCTAACCTCAGGCGTGCGAGCGTCAGCCTTGCTTTGAATCCACTCATCTATTTTATGCTCGCACCCGTCAATTCGCTTGCAATAGGCG
>JBAVVQ010000814.1:0-2704 GCA_049697375.1 Rhodomicrobium sp. | reverse complement strand
ATCGAGCAGGGAGAGTTCAGGAATAGATGCGATGAGCGGCTCGACCACTTCTGCTGTTTAGTATGTGGTCCAAAAGCAGATTCCTGCTTTTTGAGGTAATGCGGCAGTTAGTTCCAAATTATTGAATAGCTGCAATCGACCCAGAGTCGAGATTAATGTAGATAGGTTTTAGCCGCGCTTGCTTGGGGGCCGGGAGCGGTTACCACTGGCTAGAATGTCACGTCCACAAACGAATAAAGCGCACGCGGCGCCGTTTCCGTTGCATGGTAATCACACCGCCATCATCGCAGGCGAATCCGGTCTGGTTTTAGCAGCGAAAACTGAATAGCGTAATCGCGTTTTGCTAAGCGCGATCTGGGGGCTGTCGTGAGCACAGTATTTCGTTTTGGGCTTCTTGCTTCGCTTGCGGCCGTTTCATGTTTCGCGCTTTCGTTTGCGATGAGCAGTTCGGCCGCAGCCCGGCCCCGCCAAGGGGAGCCGCCGGCAAACACCGAAGAGCCCGCGCCGCCGGAGGCGCCGCTGTTCTTTGTGATATCGCTGAGCAAGCAGCAGGTTTCAGTGTATTCGCCTAAGGGGCTTTACACCCAATCGCCCGTGTCCACCGGACAGCCGGGCCATCCTACGCCTCAGGGGATCTTTACCATCCTCGGCAAGGAGCTCTATCACCGCTCCACTATTTATAGCGGCGCTCCCATGCCGTTCATGCAGCGGATCACTTATACCGGCGTTGCAATGCACGAGGGAGTCCTGCCCGGCTATCCGGCCTCCCACGGCTGCATTAGGATGCCCCACGAGCTTGCCCAGCGGCTGTTCCGAATGACCGCCGGCAATGAGCGCGTCGTCATCACTCAACAGGAGATTGTTCCCGTTGAAATCGCGCACCCAAGGCTTCTCGCTCCAAAATTCATGGCGGCCGGCCCCGGCAACACGACTGCCTCCGGAACCGCCCAAATGATTCAGAACGCGCTCATGGAGACAAGCGGGAGTGCTGGTGCGACGATGCAGAGGGATTTTGCGATCAAACCCAGTGACGAGGGGCATGCGCCGGCCAGCGCGCTCAACCCATTGGAATTCGCCAAAGTCATGAAGGCCAGGGCCGCCAAGCGGATCGAGGAAGCCGAGGCCGCAATGGAGCCGGCGCGCCGAGCGGCCGGTTTTAGGGTGAGGGACGCGCGCGCGGCGGCCTTGGAGTACCGCAAGACGGAAATCGCATTCGCTGCGGCGAAGGCAAGGTTCGAGTTGGCCGATCGCATCTTGAAGCGCGCGGCCAGCGACGGGGCGATAAAGGCCGCGACCGTCGCGAGAGATGCTGCCGAGGTCAAGCTGAACGAGGCCAAAGTAGCGTTGGAAACGGCAATGCAAGTGAAGACGCAACAAGACCACGAGGCCGAAACCGCTGCTCGCGCGGTAAAAGAGGCCGATTTGAACCGGCGGTCCGCCGCCGACGCCATCAAGACCTGGAACCGGCGGCTCGCACCGCTATCGATTTTCATCAGCCGCAAGACGCAGCGCCTGTACGTCCGCCAGGACTACGTCAAGGTCTTCGATCTCCCCATCACTATCCGCGAACCAGAGAAGCCCATCGGCACCCACCTGTTTATCGCCGTGCCTAAGGAGACGGCCGGCGATGCGCCGGATCGCGGGCTCCGCTGGCTTGTTCTAACGTTACCGGACGGCGCTCCCAGCGAAGATGAAATAGGAGCCCGCCGGGGCGGACGAGTGAACGTCGCCGCTCCGGCCAAAGTAGCGCCGCCAATGGCGCCGGAGGCCCTGGATCGGATCGAAATGCCGGGCGACGTGGCCGAAAAGCTCTCTGAGATGTTATGGGCAGGCGCCGCGCTCATCGTGTCGGACAACGAGATGAGCCATGAAACCACCGATTTCGCCCGGACCGACTTTGTCGTGCTAACCGGCGGACACACCTCGAGCTACAAAGCCGCGCTCGCATACAGGCGCGCGCCCATGTACAGACGCGCGCGGTCGCCTTTCGACTTCTTCTGGTGAGAGGCGCAGCTCCGTCACCAAACTTACATTATGGCGGGATGAGTTCAACCATCCGCTGATGAAATGGCCGAGGCCTCCGGCGCGTTGCCACCGTCGTCATTCAAGCTAAATAGATAGCTTGCTGCGATGGAGGCCAGAACCAGCGCTTGAGGCCGTGTGTGGACGGCCCAGACGTTGGCAAGGATTTTCTGAAGCATCTGCCTACGCTGGTCGGTGCAGCCATGTGTCCGGCCTGTTCATGCGGCCTTTCCATGCGCCGCTGGCCATAATGCCTTTCGCGCGTCTCAGGTCCCAATCGATTCCCCGCACTCGAAGTGCTTCGGCCTAAGTGGGTTTTCCTGAGCCGGCGGTTTCAACCGGCTTTGTGCATTCGCTCCTGTCTGCCCTTCCCAACTTCGACGGCGCGTACTTCTTGCGCCCTATTCCTTCCTATGCCGCCGTGGCGCCCGCCGTTGCAGGTTCGCGATAGCGTTCGCCGCTCGTCATGAGCGCCCAGATTATGCGCGCCATTTTGTTGGCCAGCGCCACTGCCGCCACTTTTGCCGAGCGGCGCTGCATCAGCTGAACGAGCCACGGGCGGCGCGTTCCGTGCCGCTCGGCATAGCGGATCACCGCCATGGCCCCGACCACAAGCATCTGCCTGAGATAGCGGTTTCCGGCTTTGGAGATACTGCCAAGCCGTTCCTTTCCTCCGCTTGAA
>JBAVVQ010000813.1:0-2569 GCA_049697375.1 Rhodomicrobium sp. | reverse complement strand
TTGCCGGCGCGGGGATTAATCTGCGCGGCTTCTCTCTCTCCGTGATTGGCAGACAGTATCTCGCCTACGCGGCGGTGGACTCGCTGAACGATGCCAACAAGGTGATAGAAATTCTGAAAACGGCCTGGAAACGGCCATGTCCGTGACTTTCATTCGATAGCCATCCCGCAAGGATAACTGCTACTTGATGGTAGACGCGCACGACGATCAAGCGATCAACCGCTGGATGAACAGGGTCCAGTGCGGCGAGATCGTCAGCGTGATCGCGCTGGAGGGCAGCCAAAGACGCCCGGGAAGAGCGGCGAGCACCCAAGTAAGCCGCCGCGAAGGCTCGGCGCGCCCGCCTATCCTAGCTAGGTTACAAAACAAAGCTATCGGTGCACGCTTCAATCGGAAAGCGGGCAATCGGTCGCACCGATGGTTCCTACTTTGGTAGTTGCTGGGCCGGTAAAGCTGAGTTAACCTTGATTTAAATCAGCAGCAATCTTGCTTTCGATCAAAGTCCGCCGGTTAGCTGACGAGATCGAAGTGTATTTGGTTCTCGATCGGATGACGGTGATCCTGATCGGAGGCGAGTCGGTGTGCGTGGGCTTAGGCATGCCGCGAGCGCAATGACACGCGGGTTCGCGCGGTTGCGGCCGTTCCAAGCTGGCATGGCTGAGAGTTTTGCAGACGACTGAAATGTGATCATGAAGACGGGGGTCCACTATGAACGATAACGCCTGCTTTGCCGGGACTGAAGTCTGGCGCCCTTTCCACATAAGCCTGCTTTCGGCATTCGATGAGATCGCCCAGACCGTTCTCAAAACAGCGAGAGCGAAGGTTCACACCTCTCTACAAAGTTACTTGGACGGTCGGGTCCTCATTGGCGGTGCTTATCTCAGTCGCCGCGCGATCCTTCTCGCTATTCACGACATGAAGGAGGACCTGGAAGCTCCGCCCGCGCTTCAGGAAAGGACCCTTGCGGAGGTGAAATCGTTGGAGGTGCGGCCAGCCCCTGAGCTGAAACTTTATCGAGACATCGCCACAGCGCTTCTCAGAGTAGAAGTTGTCGTAAGATTTCAAGCGGTGAGAAATGGCGACACCAAGCATTAGCGATGCGGCCCCAGCGCACAGTGGTCGCTCCAAGTGAAGTTACACCGATAGAGAAAGCATCATGCCTATCGACGACGCTGCGAAGGCCAAAACGCTTATCAATGTCATGATGCAGGATCGGTTTTTCCTTGCTCTTTATCGCAGTAACGATCCCAACGTGAGGGCCGTCGCCATGGACAAACTGAACAAAGCTCAACATCCAGGCTTACGGCCTCTCCCCAACAAAAGACGGTGATGCAGGCAAGGCGCCGGAGCGGAAGTAGCCGCCGCCTCTTCTACTCTCATCCTCCTGTGCACCGGAGAAAATCATGACCGAAAACCCATTCGAAATTCCGCAGACCCTGCGCGATCTGACGGAACAGAACATGAAGCAGGCTCAAGCCGCCTATGAGCAGCTCGCGCATTTCATGATCAATGCCATGGGCGCCTGGACGGACGGGCTGCCCGCAAATCCAATGGCGGCTGTCTTCAAGGATGTGCAAGACCGCGCCATGGAAATTGCAATGGAAAATTCCGAGTCAGTGTACATGTTCGCCGGCAAGCTCAGCGGCGCACAGACCTTCCAAGATGTTTCGATGCTTCAGACGCAGTTTGTTCAAGACCGGATACAAGCCTTCGCCACACAGACGCAGGAGCTTCAACAACTGATCGGGGACGCTTTCCAAAAGCTGCAACGCGGTAGATCTCTCCATTAACGCGGCATGCGTCTTATGGCGGCAAAAAGAACCCGCCCCAAGTGCGGCTTTCATTGGCTGATGTGTTCCCGCCAAAAGGAACATCAGCAAAAAACTGTAAGCCTGACCGGTTCCATGCGAAGACCGCATCTTCCACATTCAAGATGCTCGGGCGTTAGCGTTCGCCACTCCACCCGCTCCCCTCGCCATCCTCCTCCGCCCTTCTGCCACGGCAGACGAATTGCTAGGGAACCACACCATCGAGATCGACGGGAGCGCCCTTATCTCTCGCATCACAAACTCACCGCTTTGAAGGAGTCCGCCAAGTCGGCATGGACCACGTTCGGATCCGAATAATAGGTGACGAACACAAATTATGTCGGACGCGCCGAGGCTCAAGGTCAGTCTGCTTTTGGTCTGTTCAAACAATTGCAGTCGCTTTGGGGAGGCCTGTCTTGCTTCCTTGAATCACGGCTCATCGTTCAGCGATAGTGGATAGTAGAACCGGTTGTAAATGCGATCGAGAGCGAACATATGCGAAACTAAAACCACACCGCCAGGCGAGACCTGAGTGTTGGCTCCCGAGACGTGATTGGACGATTGAACCGGCTGGCATGAGACACGGTCAAACAAAACACAGGGAGGCAGTTGCGGGAACGGATATTCTCGCCCGCTTGGCTCCATGGTTATGTTTGATTGCGGCTGACGTGGCCCCGGTTGTTCGGACAGTTTTCCCGCTTCGATAAGTGGAACATCTGCCAGTGTTAGGCCGCCAAGCGGACTGGCGGCAAGCTCTGTGC
>JBAVVQ010000812.1:0-12462 GCA_049697375.1 Rhodomicrobium sp. | reverse complement strand
ACCGCTATTTCCAGATCGCGCCTTGCTTCCGCGACGAGGATGCGCGCGCGGACCGCTCCCCGGGTGAATTCTACCAGCTCGATATCGAGATGAGCTTCGTCACGCAGGAGGACGTGTTCCAGGCCGTGGAGCCGGTTCTGCGCGGGCTGTTCGAGGAGTTCGGCGAGGGCAAGCCGGTGACGGCGAAGTTCCCGCACATCCCCTATGACGAGGCGATTGCGAAATACGGCACAGACAAGCCGGATTTGCGCAATCCGCTTCTCATGCAGGACGTCAGCGAGCATTTCCTGGGCTCCGGCTTCAAGGTGTTTGCAGGCATGCTGGAGAAGGACCCGAAGGCTCGCATCTGGGCGATCCCGGCGCCCGGCGGCGGAAGTCGAGCCTTCTGCGACCGGATGAATTCCTGGGCGCAGAGCCTCGGGCAACCGGGCCTCGGCTACATCTTTTTCCGCGACCAAAGTGGCGCGGGTCAAGGTGACGGAAAGGGCGATGCGAGCGGACGTTCTTACCTCGAAGGCGGTGGTCCTGTAGCGAAGAATCTCGGTCCTGACCGTACAGACAAATTGGGTCGGCAGCTTGCGTTAAAGGAGGGCGATGCCGTCTTCTTCGTGGGCGGCGACCCGGCGAAATTCTACAAATTCGCGGGCGAGGCGCGCACCAAGGTCGGCCACGACTTGAACCTCACGGCCAAGGATCGCTTTGAATTCTGCTGGATCACCGACTTCCCCTTCTACGAATGGAACGAGGACGAGAAGAAGATCGACTTCTCGCATAATCCCTTCTCCATGCCGCAAGGGGGGATGGAAGCGCTCGAAGCCGCCGCCAAGAAGGGCGACGAGGCGCTGCTCGGGCTGAAGGCGCATCAATATGACATCGTCTGCAACGGCGTGGAGCTGTCCTCGGGCGCGATCCGGAACCACATGCCGGAGCTGATGTACAAGGCCTTCGAGATCGCAGGCTACGGGCCTGAGGTCGTGGACGCCAAGTTTGGCGGCATGATCCGCGCCTTGAAGTTCGGCGCCCCGCCGCACGGAGGCATCGCGCCTGGCATTGATCGTATCGTTATGCTGCTTTGCGGCGCGGACAACTTGCGCGATGTGACCATGTTTCCGCTGAACCAGCAGGCCGAAGACCTGCTGATGGGCGCGCCGTCCGAGGTGTCGGCGAAACAGCTGCGAGAGCTGCACATCCGCCTCAACCTTCCGAAGAAGGACGCTTGACCAGAATTAGCCAAGAGTGATAGCTTTCGCTCATGGCGACATCGGAGCAAATCAAGGCGGCGCGCGCGCTTCTCCGCATGGAGCAGGAAGAATTAGCCAAGCGCGCCGGCGTGTCCGTGACCACGATCCGCAGGCTGGAAGCCGCAGATCGCGAATACGCCGTAGCGCAAGAGACGGCCGAAGGCGTGCAGAACGCTTTGCAGGAGGCGGGCGTGGAGTTCATCCGCGACGGCGTGCGGCGCATACGTAAGGAGGCCGATCCGGAGCTGGTGGCGGATTTGATGAAGATCGCGGAGGAGAGCGCGCGGCTTCTGAAGGATGCGCCTCCGTTCACCGAAGACGACCTTTACGATCAAAACGGCTTGCCCGCGTGATTGCGATCGATAGCTCGGCGCTGGTTGCGATTTTGCAGAACGAACCGGACGCGCTTCTTTTCGCCGAAGCTATAGGCGGGGCGGAAGCGATCGTTGTGTCCGCCGTCACTCTCTTCGAAACGTCTATGGTTTTGGCAGGCCGCGTCCAGGATGAGACAGCGTGGCGGCTCCTGGATGCACTGATCGGGCGCGCCAAGATCGAGATCGTTCCTTTCGACGCTGGGCAGGCCGCCATCGCACGAGCGGCCTTCCACAAATACGGGAAGGGCAGGCATCCAGCGGCTTTGAATTTCGGCGATTGCGCGTCTTACGCGCTTGCGAAATCGAAAGGGGCGCCGCTGCTCTATAAAGGCGCGGACTTCGCCAAAACCGATATCGTCAGCGCTTTGTAATAGGCGCACGCTCACAATATAAGTGGCTACTTTGGGGGCGCCGCCAGAAAGCGCCAGACAGGGCAGGGATGATGTCAGAGTTTCTCGGCATAACGGCTGCGCTGACCGGGATCATCGCGGCGCGTTACCTGCTCCTCTCTGGCCTCTTCTATTGGCTGCTGTGGCAACGCGGCGGTGAGAAACTCAAGGCTAAGCGGCTGAACCGCGACCGGCCCATGCGCGCCATCGTCACGCAGGAGATACAGCTGTCGGTGATCTCGTCTGTTATTTATGCTGTCCCAGCGGCCATTACTCTCATCGCCCTTTTGCATGGCGGAACCGCCGTTTACTACGACTGGCGGGGCTATGGCGGCGTCCCGTATCTTTTCCTGAGCTTTTTCATCTATATCGCTGTGCAGGATGCCTATTATTACTGGGCGCATCGTTTCATGCATCACCCACGGCTGTTCCGCTGGATGCATGCGGGTCACCACCGCTCGCGCCAGCCAACGCCGTTTGCATCATTCGCCTTCGATCCGGCTGAAGCGGCGCTGACAGGCTGGCTGCCGCCAGCCATGATATTCATCATCCCGATCCACATCGTGATGCTGATCGCCCTTCTCCTATTTATGAGCGTGGTCGCGGTGTTCAATCACTCGGGCTGGGAAATTTTGCCGCGCTGGCTCGTGCGCGGCCCTGTTGGCGGGCAGCTCATTTCAGCTACGCACCACAGCTACCACCACATTCGCTTCGACAGGAACTATGGTCTCTATTTCCGCTTCTGGGACAGGATCATGGGCACCGATACGATGCCGCAGGAGACACCGCCTGGCGCGCGGCTCAGCATGCGTCACGGGCGCGCTTAGAACAGGTATCCGTGGCGCTGGCCCCAGCCATCGACATAGGAATCCGCTCTCGGATAAGCGGGCGCAAATTCGCTTCCGCTGCCTGCTCCCTGGCTTTCGAGATAATCGAGGGTCTGCTTGCGAAGGGTATACTCGCAGGAAAGCTGACAGGGAACCCAAATCTCGCCCGGCAGCATAACTTCGTCGCCAACCGGCCCATGTCTCACAGGAGCCACGACTTTTCGGTCGCCATACCAAAACTCGGCATAGACATATCGATAAGGCTCGCAGCAGCCTTGGCTTGGCGCGATTGACGCCGGCTTATTGCTGATTTCTGCGGTGTGGGCAACAGCGGCGACACCGAAAACGCCAGCCGCAACGACGATCGAGCGGAAAATCATGCCATGTCCCTCTCCGATGAAGCCTTAAGCCGATTCATCGTGTCCGCCAACATTGTCTCCGGCGATTGTGGGGGAATGATCGGGTCATGCAGCAAAAATGTTCGCTCCCGGCGCGCTCCCCGCAAGAGCAGCCCGCGTCCATTTGGCCGCGAATAAGCTGCTCTAGCTCTTTGTTTTATCGTGCGTTTTATCGGCAAACCGCTTCATGCTTTTCCGGACGCACTCTGGCACTTTAAAATCGGTCAACTTTTCAGCCTAATCGATTCCGCCTAAAGGCGGGTTGATCTAAGGTAAACGCAACGCGAGCATAGCAGACGAGCCGATCCGATGGCGTTTCTCCAGGGAGCCACCATTTTCGATTATTGCGAGCGAGGCCTCAGCCCCTCCTTCTGGGCCGAACCTTTGAACGCGCTCACGAATGGTGGTTTTATACTCGCCGCGCTGGTGGGCGCCGCTATGATCGCAAAGCGTCCGTCCCATGAGCGCTCGTTCTGGCAGATTTTCTTCGTACTGAACTTCATCGCCATCGCGATCGGCAGCTTCCTGTTCCATATCGTGCCGAACGTGAACACGGCGCTCGCTGACACAGGGCCCATCGGCGTCTTCATGCTGACTTACCTGATCTTTGCTCTTCGGCGACTGGCGGGCGCGACGTGGCTCATAACGTCGCTCGCAATTGCGGCTTTCATTGGCGTCATCGCGATGGCTTTCAAAATGCAATGCTGGGATGGCCAAATGGGCTTTTCGCTCGACGTTCCACCCGGGGCGGAGGCCAAATGTCTGAATGGAAGTCACGGCTACGGCCCTGCGCTTGTCGCCATGTGGCTCATCGCGGCTTGGCTTGGCATCCGGCGGCGTCCCGCGGCGTTTCTTATCTTCGGAGCGGCGCTAACGTTCCTGGTATCCCTTACATTCCGTTCCCTCGATCAGCGTCTATGCGCCGACTGGGTGGTTCTCGGACACCGGATGGGAACCCACTTCATCTGGCATCTATTGAATTCGCTGACCCTTTTTCTGCTTCTTGTCGCGGCCATCAAATACGCCCGACACGGCGAACAGGAAATTCTACCACCGCACCCGAAGCCTGGATCATCGACCTATGCCGTTTCATAGGCCTTAGACGCGCCTACGCATCAAGGCGCTCGCTCAGCCCAATCAGACCCCGAACCCGCTTGGTTAGCATCCTCTTCTTGCTCGTTGACGCAAGGCAAAAGAACGCTAATGTGCCTGGGCAAAATGTCATGCTCGCGGACGTGGCGAAACGGTAGACGCAAGGGACTTAAAATCCCTCGGCCGAAAGGCTGTGCGGGTTCAAGTCCCGCCGTCCGCACCATGTGGCTTCCCCCTTATGACTGCGATGGCGCTTCCGGTAGAGAAAGCGCTCATGATTATGGTTCATGAAATATTTGGGTCGCCTTTCTCAAAAGGCAGAACACCCATACTATCTGTGCGATTCGGCAGGGCAATCATGTTCTGCGAAGCCGATCAGGGGAGGGTGAAAATGAAAAGGACGATTTTGACCGCAGCGGCGATGCTTATTTGCCTGCCAGCCGCGTTCGCCGATCCGAGCTGCCAGGAGCAGGCCACGACGAAAAAACTCGCCGGGGCGGCTCTGAAAAGCTTCATGACCAAGTGCGAGAAGGACGCGACGGCGACCTGTCAGAAGACCTCGACCGAGAGGAAGCTGGCGGGCGCCGCCAGAACGAGCTTCGAGACGAAGTGCGTGAAAGACGCGGTCGGAAACAAATCCTGATCGCGGCTATTCCGCGGTTTCAGGCTTGAACAAAAAGACCTCGCCGCTGCTTGCGGTCTCCTCGGTCAGGAGCGAGAGCGCAAGCGGTACGAGCGCGTCGGGCGGCGGAAGCGTGTTCTCGTCTTCGCCGGGATAAGCCAGCCGCCTCATGCGCGTGCGAACTTTGCCCGGATCGAGGAGGTTGACGCGAACGGGCGTCGACTGAACCTCGTGTGCGTAGGTTTTCGCAAGGGTTTCAAGACCGGCCTTGGAGACCGAGTAAGGCCCCCAATAGGCGCGGCAGCGTTGCGCGGCGCCGGACGTTATGAATAAGACGCGACCCGCCGCGGAAAGGCGCAAGATCGGATCGAGCGTTCGAAGCAGCCGCCAATTTGCAGTGAGGTTTACATTGAGGGTTTCCGACCAGTCTTTTTCACTCACATGGCCGAGCGGGGTGAGCGGCCCGAGCACGCCGGCGTTGCCCACGAAGATATCGAGCTTCTGCCAGCGCTGATAGAGCGTCGGGCCTAGCGTGTCGAGCTGCGCGCCGTCCTTGAGATCGAGACGCAAGAGGGAAATGCGCGCGCCAAATGCTTTCACCTCGTCATCGAGCTCTTCCAGCGCGCCCTTCGTGCGCGCCGTGGCTATGACATGCGCGCCTTGCCGCGCAAGCGCCCTGGCGATGGCCCGTCCAATACCTCTGGAGGCGCCCGTAACGAGCGCAACCTTGTTGTCGAATCGGGGAAGGGGAGAATCCAGTTTCACAGCTTCATCAGGCCATCAGTGAAAGACGATGCTGCTGGCCAGGCTCCGGTCCATCCCAGTCCTGTAGGGGTGTGGGATATTCGCCTGTGAAGCAGTGATCGGTGAATTGCGGGTAATCCGGATCGCGTTTTTGATATCCGAGCGCCCGGTACGTCCCATTGACAGAGAGGAAAGCCAGGCTATCGCAGCCCAAAACCCGCCTCATGCCTTCCACGTCGTGGTTGGCCGCCAAGAGTGAACGAGCGTCCGGAGTATCGATCCCGTAATAATCGGCGTATTTAATCGGAGGGCAGGCGATCCGCATATGGACTTCTTTGGCGCCTCGCTCGCGCATCATCTGGACGATCTTTGTCGAAGTGGTGCCACGCACGATGCTGTCGTCGATTAGCACGATGCGCTTGCCTTCAATGCTGACGCTGGGCGTCGGGTTGTGCTTGAGCTTCACGCCGAGCTTGCGAATGCGCTGCTCCGGCTCGATGAAGGTGCGCCCGACATAGTGATTGCGGATGATGCCAAGCTCGAAGGGCAGGCGGGATTCATGAGCGTAGCCGATGGCGGCGGGCACACCCGAATCGGGAACCGGAATGACCACGTCCGCCTCCGCATGCGCTTCCTGCGCAAGTTCGCGGCCAAACGCTTTCCGGACGTCATAAACGCAACGCCCGCCCATGATGGAATCGGGGCGGGCAAAGTAGATATATTCGAAGATGCAGGGTCTTGGCCGGCAGCGAGGGAAAGCTCTGTGGCTCTCGATCCCTTCGTCTGAGATGACGACAACCTCGCCATTCTCAACCTCGCGCAAAAAGCGCGCGCCGATGATGTCAAGAGCGCAGGTTTCCGACGCCAGGATGGTCGCGTTCCCCAATTTTCCAAGAATGAGTGGCCGTATACCCAATCGATCGCGAACGCCGATGAGCCTTTTTCGCGTCAGCACGCTGAGCGCATAGGCGCCCTCGATCTGCTGCAGCGCGTCGAAAATCCGGCCTGCCAAACCATCCCTGCGCTCGCGGCTTCTCGCGATGAGGTGGACAATAACCTCGGTGTCGGATGTGGATTGGAAGATGGCTCCCGAGGCAACCAGCTCGCGGCGAATACTCAATGCGTTCGTGAGATTGCCGTTATGGCAAAGGGCAAGCCCACCCACGTCGAGGTCCGCGAAAAGCGGCTGGACGTTTCGTAACGCCGTCGCGCCGACGGTGGCATAACGCACGTGGCCGATGGCCATGGAGCCCGGCAGGTTATCAATGATGGATTTCTGGTTGAAGTGGTCACCAACGAGACCGAGACGGCGCTCCGAATGAAACTGCTGGCCGTCGAAGGTGACGATGCCGGCTGCCTCCTGGCCTCGATGTTGAAGGGCGTGAAGCCCGATGGCGGTTAAAGCGGCGGCCTCGGGATGGTTGAAAACTCCGAAAACACCGCATTCCTCGTGTAGCTTGTCGTCGCCGAAGCCAAACGGCTCCGTTACCGAAGCCGGTATACCGATACACTCGTTCACTTCAGCGTCCTTCACCCACTATCCCGCTTCCCACCCATTGGAAACGGCATCCCACTACGTCCTGTCGGCTTCAGGCGGAGGTGAAGCCGGCCGATCACGTTTAAATAACGACTCTGGATTGTCAGGCAATAGGGATTTAATCGTATCTCCGGCGCTTTCGATGAGCGGCAGCGATCGCGCTTCTCTCACCCATTTCGGCAGATTCTGCCGGTCCACGATCTGACCCACGATGAGATAAGCGATCACGACCAGGATCAAGCCCCGCACAAGCCCGTAAACGAAGCCGAGAGTCCGGTCGACGGCGCCAACGCGGCTGTCTAGCACACGGTCCGAGATATTAGCCGTAAGCAGGCTGAAGACGATAAGGCTGGTGATGAATACAACGGCGATGAGCGTCGCATCGGCCAGCATCGGAGTATCGATCCAGGTACGAACTTCACCCTTGAAGTTCGAATAAGCCAGAAGCGTCACGATGGCCGCAAGCGCCCACGACATGATCGACAGCATTTCTCTCGTCAGTCCTCGCAGCATCGCGAGAAAACCCGAAAAGACCATGATTCCAACAAGTATGATGTCCAGCCCTTGAATCGGCATGAGCCTTGCCCCTCCATGCGGATTGTACGACCGGCATGCTGCACGCCCGTCTTAAGCCGCTTTATGCGAAATGAGTAGCCAAATCTTTCAGTTGAGGCAGCCTGGTAAGCTTTACGGCAAAGCCGTTATTCAAAATCTCTCCCGCCGCTGGAAGGAAAGCAGAGCGAAACCCCAGCTTCTGAGCTTCCTTCAGCCGCACGGTCATTTGCTGAACTGGCCGTAGCGCCCCTGATAAACCGACCTCACCGAAATAGACGGTATCCTTTGGAAGCGCAATCCCCGAGAAGGCGGAGAGGAGCGCGGCGGCGACCGCCATGTCAGCGGCCGGTTCGGAAATGCGCAGGCCTCCAGCAACGTTCAGGTAGACGTCCTGAGCGCCGATCTTCACGCCGCAACGCGCCTCCAAGACTGCAAGAATCATCGCAAGCCGGTTCTGATCCCATCCCACGACCGATCGCCTGGGCGCTGCGTAAGGGGAGGGGGCGAGCAGCGCCTGGATTTCCACAAGGAGCGGGCGGGTGCCCTCGATGCCTGCGAAAATGGCGCTGCCGGGAACCTCGCCATCGCCCTCGCTCAAGAAAAGCTGCGATGGATTCGAGACCTCCCGCAGGCCATCGCCGTGCATGTCGAACACGCCGATCTCGTTCGCAGGGCCGAAGCGATTCTTGGTGGCGCGCAGGAGCCTCAGATTGTGGGCGTTATCGCCGTCGAAGGTGAGGACCGCATCCACCATGTGCTCGATCACTTTCGGACCCGCGATCTGGCCATCCTTCGTGACATGACCGACGACCACGATCACCGGTCCGCGCGCTTTCGCGAGCGCGATGAGGGACTGCATACTGGAGCGGACCTGGCTCACTGTGCCGGGCGCGGACTCGATCGCCTCCGTCCAAAGCGTCTGGATGGAATCGATGACCATGAAATCGGGCGCGAGCCCCTGTTCGGCGGTGGCGAGGATGCGCTCGACGCAGGTCTCCGCGACAAGGCCGAGCGGAACCTTCGAAAGCCCCAGCCTCGAAGCGCGAAGGCGAATCTGATCGGTGGCTTCCTCACCGGAGAAATAAAGCGCGCTGTGGCCCTGGGTGGCGATGGCCGCGGCAGCCTGCAGCAGGAGCGTCGATTTGCCGATGCCAGGCTCGCCGCTCAAGAGCACCGCAGAGCCCCGCGCGAAGCCGTCGCCGACGGCCCGGTCGAGTTCGCCGATGCCGGAAGCGAGGCGCTGCACATCGCGGCCCGCGTCCGCAAGGTTCTCTATAGTGGCGGCTTTCGCTCTTCGCTTTGCCTTGAGACCGACGGCGCCTGGAGCAGAGCGCGCGCTTCCCTCCTGGGAGAGGCTGTTCCACGTGCCGCAGGATGGGCATTTGCCCTGCCATTTGCTGCTCGCCGCGCCGCAGGATTGGCAAACATAGTCCTGAGCGAGCTTCACCAGCGTGGCTTCTCCCACCGCGTCCGCTTGCGGATGCGGTCCTGTTTGAATTGCAAACGCGCCAAGGCGAGTTTGCGCGGGAGAAGGAGAGGAGAAGGGGGGCTCTTGCTAATCATCCACATAGATCCGGTGATAACGATGGCTGAGAGAGGTCAGCACCTCGTAGCCGATGGTTCCGCCGAAAGAGGCAAGATCGTCGACGGTGACGCGGCTGCCCAAAACCTCGATCCATCCGCCCCGATGAAGCAAGCCTTCGGGAACGTCCGTCGCGTCGTAGGTGATCAAGTCCATCGACACGCGGCCGAGAAGCGGGAGCCGATGCTCACCGATATAGGCTGGAGGCCCTTCCCGCGCATTGCTCGCAGAAAAGGCGCGGAAAAACCCGTCGGCGTAACCAAGGCACGCCGTTGCGATTCGCGTCCGGCGATTCAATGTGTGCGTGGCGCCGTAGCCTACAGTTTCCCCGGCGTCCGCCCAATGCACCTGCGCAATGCGCCCGAACAGGGAGACGACCGGCTCGATCGGATTTGTGGCGTTGAATTGCGCATTTCCCCCGTAAAGGGAGATGCCTGGACGGGTCACATCGAAATGGTACCGAGGGCCGAGAAAGACCCCGGCCGAATTGGCAAGGCTGCGCGGGACTCCGGGAAACAACGCCGAAAGTTCCGCGAAGAGCGTTCGCTGCGCCTCGTTCATCGGACTTTCGGCGTCATCGCCGCAGACAAGATGCGTCATAACGAGGCTCAGCTCGAAGGAGGCGAATGCCCCGCGCTCCTGCGCAAGCTGCCGCGCCTCATGCGCCTTTAAGCCAAGGCGCGCCATGCCTGTATCGATATGGATCGCGGCCGGCAGCCTTCTCCCCCGGCTCCGGCAATAGGCTGACCACTCAGCCGCCTCTTCCAGGCTTCCCAGAACAGGGCGGACGCGAAGCTCATCGTAAAGCGCGCAATTCCGCGGGAGCAGACCGTCCAGCACATAGATCTTTGCATCAGGGGATAGAGCACGAAGCGTTTCGGCCTCGGCAAACGTGGCGACGAAGAAGGTCTGGCATCCCTCTTTTGAAAGCGCGTGAACGCATTGCTTGGCGCCGAGGCCATAGGCATTCGCCTTCACAACCCCGGCCGTCTCCGCCCCTTTGGCCAATGTTCGCAGCTTGGCGTAGTTGCGGCAAAGGGCGCCGAGGCGGATAATAAGCGCAGCCGTAGCCTGGGCAGGCACATTCGCAAGCCGTTTGTCCCGCGCTTCGTCATCCGGGCCAAGCGAGGCGCGAGCCGGGATCGCATAAAGGCCGGCGCTGGTATTTGCTACGATCCCGGATAAGGCTTCGCCTTTCCGGGATGAGGGGGGCGGCGATCCGTTAGCGCACATGGCGAACCCTGCCTACTCGTACCGCTCGGGCACGCGGTTGTCATCGGCCAGATCGCCGAACCGGGTGATATCGGCCTGGAATTGCAGCCGCACGGCGCCCGTCGGGCCATGGCGCTGCTTTCCGATAATCACTTCAGCGAGACCTTGCACCTGGTCCATTTCATCCTGCCACTTCTGATGCTCTTCCACTTTTGTCAGCGTAGGCTCTTTTCGCGAAACATAATATTCCTCGCGGAAAACGAACATCACCACGTCGGCGTCCTGCTCGATCGAGCCTGATTCACGCAAATCGGAGAGTTGCGGGCGCTTGTCGTCGCGGTTTTCGACCTGACGCGAAAGCTGCGACAGCGCGAGAACGGGAACATTCAATTCTTTTGCGAGCGCTTTGAGCCCAACCGTAATTTCCGACACCTCCTGAACGCGGCCTTCCTGCGAGCGCTTCGCTGACCCAGTTAGAAGCTGCAGGTAATCGACGACAATAATGCCAAGGCCCTTCTGCCGCTTGAGGCGGCGTGCGCGAGCAGCAAGCTGGGCGATGGAGATACCGCCGGTGTGATCGATGAAGAGCGGCAGGGTCTGCAATTCCATCGCGGCGGTTTGCAGCCGGGTAAATTCCGAATCGGTGATCTGGCCGCGCCGGATTTTCTCGGACGGAATTTGCGCCTGCTCGGCGAGAATACGCGTTGCGAGCTGCTCGGACGACATTTCGAGGCTGAAAAAGCCGACGACTGCGCCATCCACGGCCTGCTCGGCGCCGTCTTCTTCCGGAGCGGTTCGGAAAGCTTTGGCGATGTTGAAGGCGATGTTGGTCGCGAGCGCCGTCTTGCCCATCGACGGGCGGCCGGCCAGCACGATCAGGTCGGAGCTTTGAAGGCCGCCCATCATGCGGTCCAGATCTATCAATCCCGTGGAGAGACCGGACAGGCCGCCATCGCGTTCGTAGGCTCGCGCCGCCATTTCGATGGCGTCGGTTGTCGCGTCGCCGAACGACATGAAGCCGGAGCCGTATTTGCCCTTGTCGGCAAGGCCGAAGAGACGCGACTCCACGGCCTCGATCTGGGTTTCCGGCGGCGCGTCGACGGGCGAATCGTAGGCCAAATTGACCATGTCCTCGCCGATGACGATCAACTCCCGGCGAACCGCCAGATCGTAGATGGTGCGCCCATAGGCCTGCGCATTGATGATCGTCGTCGCCGCAGCAGCGAGCCGTCCCAGATATTGTGCGACCGTTAGTTGGCCAATAGGAGGCTCTGTGTCGAAGAAGGTCTTCAGCGTAATCGGCGAGGCGTGCTTGCCAGCCTGAACCAGCTTGCTCATGACCTCGAAAAGGCGGCCATGCAAGGGCTCGAAAAAGTGATTCGGCTGCAGGAAGCCTGACACGCGGTCGAAGGATTCGTTATTGATCAGGATCGCGCCAAGCAGCGCCTGCTCGGCCTCGATGTTGTGCGGGGCCTGCCTGAAGGGAAGGGCGTCCAGGCTCTCTTCCAGCGTGGATGCCGGGGCAACGGCGGAAAGTGCGGGGGTGCGTCTCATGAGAGGGACTAGACCTGATTCCCGCGATTCGCCGAACAAGCCGCGCCCATGATCCAGCGAACGTACACAGGCTTGTAATTGCGTTGGAGGAAAAGCTAACTCCCAACGCTGGGCCTTGACTGAGGCACAGAGGCCGCGCGACTCGCAGGTTGTGCGGATCACCGAAGGGAGGGGCGTCCTGCGACGCCTTTGTGTTGGGCTGCCTAATCGATAAGAGAGCCTAAGCGGCGAGCGGAATCCCCTCGCTGTCAGCCGCATCCTTTGCATCACGCCGTTGCGCCGCCTGTCTTGTGCGGATCAGCGCCTCGAAGCGCTCGTTTTCGAGGGCGTCGTAG
>JBAVVQ010000811.1:0-15915 GCA_049697375.1 Rhodomicrobium sp. | reverse complement strand
GATCGCCGTCTCTTGTGTTTTCCGTTCGATGCGCGCTTTTCTCAAGGTTCAGTCCTCGCTAGTGTCCCGTCTCCGAATTTCCGCCCTACTTGCAGCATCCTCGCACGGCAATTCGGAGACATAAGGGACACTAGCAAAGTAATGCACTCGTGTGGCTTATGTCTCGCAATTGCCTATAAGAGCTTGATGCCAGGGGGTAGGCAATTGCGCGACGCCACACGAGCGCCAGCCGCTTCTTGACGGTTTCGCGGCGCTTTCCATATCCCACGCCAAACAGCAGGTAAGATACATGACGCCTTTTGCGCAATCCCTTCAAGACCCAACCGGCTGGCGCGGCACGACAATTCTCACCGTTCGCAAAGGCGGACGCGTTGTCGTCGCTGGCGATGGCCAGGTCACGCTCGGGCAAACCGTTATCAAAGCCAACGCGAAAAAAGTTCGCACGCTCGGCAAGGGCAATGTGATTTCCGGCTTCGCGGGCGCGACGGCGGATGCCTTTACGCTCTTCGAGCGCCTTGAATCGAAGCTTGAAATGTACCCCGAGCAGCTTGTCCGGGCTTGCGTGGATCTCGCGAAGGACTGGCGCACCGACCGCTATCTGCGCCGGCTCGAAGCCATGATGATCGTGGCCGACAAGAGCAGCACGCTTGTTCTGACGGGGACAGGCGACGTTCTTGAACCGGATCACCATGTGATGGGCATCGGCTCCGGCGGCAATTATGCGCTCGCCGCCGCGCGCGCGCTTCTCGAAACCGATTTCTCCGCCGAGGACATTGCCCGAAGGGCGATGACCATCGCCGCCGATATCTGCGTCTACACCAACAACAACCTCGTTGTCGAAAGCCTGCCGTCCAATATCTAAGGCATTTCGGCCTCGTTCGCTGGCAGCGAGGGATAGGAAAAAAAATGACAAACTTCTCTCCGCGGGAAATCGTATCCGAACTGGACCGTTATATCGTCGGCCAGCATGACGCCAAGCGCGCGGTCGCCATCGCTTTGCGCAACCGCTGGCGCCGCCAGCAGCTCGACGGGGATATGCGGGAAGAAGTTCTTCCGAAAAATATCCTCATGATCGGCCCGACGGGCGTCGGCAAGACCGAGATTTCGCGGCGGCTCGCGAAGCTCGCCAATGCGCCCTTCCTCAAGGTTGAGGCGACGAAGTTCACCGAAGTCGGCTATGTCGGCCGCGACGTCGATCAGATCGTGCGTGATCTTGTCGAGGCGGCGATTGGCCTCGTGCGCGACGGCAAGCGCAAAGAAGTCAGCGCAAAGGCGCATTTGCAGGCCGAGGAGCGCGTTCTGAACGCGCTCGTCGGCGCGAACGCGAGTCCGGCGACGAAGGACAAATTCCGCAAGCAACTGCGCGATGGCGAACTGGACGACAAGGAA
Organism: Rhodomicrobium sp.; assembly: GCA_049697375.1. Taxonomy (GTDB): domain Bacteria; phylum Pseudomonadota; class Alphaproteobacteria; order Rhizobiales; family Rhodomicrobiaceae; genus Rhodomicrobium. The sequence continues at coordinate 14,526 of JBAVVQ010000811.1, read as the reverse complement.
ATCGAAATCCAGATCGCCGATTCAGGCGGCATTCCGGGTTTCGAAATTCCCGGAATGCCGGGCAGCTCCATCGGCATGATCAATCTCAACGACATGCTCGGCAAGGCTTTCGGCGGCCGCACCAAGACGCGGCGGCTCTCAGTTCGCAACTCCTACGAGGTTCTTATCAACGAGGAGTCCGACAAGCTTCTCGACAACGAGCAGGTCATTCAGGAAGCCATCAAGTCGGTGGAGAACAACGGCATCGTCTTCCTGGACGAGATCGATAAGATCTGCGCCCGTTCTGAGCGCATCGGCGCGGATGTCAGCCGCGAAGGCGTCCAGCGCGATCTTCTGCCGCTCATCGAGGGCACGACGGTTGGCACAAAATACGGGCCGGTGAAAACCGACCACGTCCTCTTTATCGCGTCCGGCGCCTTCCATGTGGCGAAGCCGTCCGATTTGTTGCCGGAACTGCAGGGGCGCCTGCCAATCCGGGTGGAGTTGCAGGCTCTGACCGGCGACGACTTCCGCCGAATCCTGCGCGAGCCGAAAACGAGCCTGATCAAGCAATATATTGCGCTGATGGCGACCGAAGGCGTGGAGCTGGAATTCACCGAGGACGCCATCGACGCTATCGCGGATGTCGCTGTCGAAGTGAATTCGAACGTGGAGAACATCGGCGCACGGCGGCTCTCGACGGTGATGGAGCGGGTGCTGGACGAGATCAGTTTCGAGGCCGCCGACAAGGCGCGCACGAAATTCACCATCGACGCAAATTACGTGCGCGTGCATGTCGGCGATCTGGCGAAGAACGCCGATCTTTCGAAGTTCATCCTCTGATTGCGGAAGAGGCGGCCTCTCGCGGCTTCCAGACGACGATTCCGGCTCGCCCCACGACTGCGCGACGCACATGCATACTGCTATTGCGTCGTTGCTTCTGAAAGGAGGGTTGGTCTGGCTGGATTATCGGCTTCCACGGTTGTCGCCCATGACGATGAATGGCTGGGTATCTCGCGCACGGGCGGGGCAACCGGGGGCACCGGTATGACCGGGCCAAGACCTGCCTCGGTCAAGACTGAAGACATCACAAACTCGGCGGCGTTAAGCGGGTTCCCGGTTACAAAAGGCTTTCGCTGATTGTAAGCTGGCGACGCTCCGAGCGTGCACGCGTTCCCCTTGAGTTGTTTGCCCCCATCGTCATTCAAGGAGAGATTGCAGTCACGGGCGCGCCACTTGATCTCCGTAGGCGTTTCGACCAGGTTGACCGCAAGTTGCGCCGGAGCGCTGGTATAAATCTTCCCTATATGCCCATTGTTGAGAAAGGTGATCGCGCCTGCAATGCAGGCTACTGCGGCCAGCCCATAACCAATTGTCCTGAGCTTCGGCGTTGACCAGCGAGCAGGCGGGCGCATTTGGGCGGCAGGGCCTTGAGGTCGCGACGCCGATGGTCCGCGGAGCCAAGTTTCTCTGACCGACCCGGATGCGCGTTCGATTGCGACCAGCGGCCGCCTGGGCGTCCGCCCTGCGGCCTCGGCTGCCGTTTCGGCCAGGGCTTGCATGGCCTCCAGCCTTATGACGACCTCCATTCTAAGAATGGCCGTCGCGATGTCCTGGTAGAACGCCACTTGGGGCAGGGGGCGTACGTGCAGGAGCTCCAACTTCGCCAGCGTCTTGCTTTGCAGTGTTGGCGGGGCTTCCAATTCTTCCTTCAGATCGTGGATCGTAAGAACAACGGTCCTTCGGCTGCAGTAGGCATCGTCAATCAAAACGGAGCCATCAAGATATTCCTGGAGCGAAGTAAAGACTGTGCCGTTTCCTCGCTCACCACTCACCGAATTCAAAAAGGTTTTCGCAATCTCCTCAAAAATTGAAAGCAGGCTTGACTGGCGGCGCCGCCGCTCCTCGATCTCAGTCAGAACGTTTTTCTCATTCATCGAAGGTATCCCCTTTTCAAACCTCGATGTTGCTTTTATTGAGCTTCCCCTATCAGATTCCTCCGATTTGAAAAGCACGCAGGCGACACAGTTTCGAATTAAAGCCAGCCGATTCAATAGAGTCGGAGAATCGCCCATGAGTAACCTCATGAAAGGAAGGCGACTCTCATAGCCCTCGTCCCTGGCGGGAAGCTTGATAACTATTCCCCGGCGCGCGCTCCTGCGCGGTTCAAGCTCGCAGCGCATTCAGGAGGCGCATAGAACTCACGGCCAACTTCCTCCCGCAAAATGCTTGTGTTAGGAAGGGGCGAATTTGCACGTAGTCATGTTCAATGGACATCCCCTATCTCGTACGCCGCGCTCGCCTCGTCCTGGGCCAGACCCAGACCCAGTTTGCTGAGCAGTTCGAGGTGGACGACGGGACAGTGTCACGGTGGGAGCACGGTAAGCTCCGCCCCGCCCCGGCAATCGTCGCCCAGCTCCGGGAGACAGTCCTGCGCATGAGTTTTGTGGCTGGGAAGGAGTTGATACGAGCGTCCCCGATCCTGAAGCTCGTGTCCCCCATCGATGACCTTAAGCGCCCTTGTATGATCTCCAAGGGCGTCCGCCTAGCCCTTAAGCGGGCCGGGATACCAGACCACGACTTAAGCACCCCCCTGGAAGTTCAGGCGGGAACCTGCCCTGAGCTAAGTGGCGCGCACGCCTTGGACATGATCCAGGGCGACCCGGCATGGGTGAATAAGCGTGCAGCCTATGCCGAGGCTCACTGCATCGCCCCCCGATTAGGGACCTGGGTCGACGCCATGCTGATTCCGCTGCCTGATGAACCGCTCGCCCTCACAGAATTCATCCCCTCTACACCGCAGGGCGGTTTCTGGGCGCGCGTCGTGCGCTTCGAGGACATTAAGAGGTGGGATTTCAGGACCTGAGAGGAGAATGAGGGTGCGACGAGCAGCGTTCATCCTACTGCCGGCAATCGGTTTCATGCCGCTTCAAGTTGCAGCGTTTCAAGACAATGCCGTGCAAACTCTGACCGAGGAGTTGAAAGCGCGCACGCCGGCAAAATGGGAGGTGAGGTCCGCTGGCGCGATGGCCAGCTTCTCGCATCGATTACGCCCTGGCCCTATCAGGAAGCCTTTCAGCTCTGGTACGATGCCGCGAAATTGGCTGACACGCTGACCGGCCTCTGTCCCAAGCCGGATCAAGACATCTGGAAATTGATAAAGCCGGATCAGGATGTGATCCTGGAGCCGACGGTTGGCGGAAAGAGCGGCACCGATGCCAGGGTCAGTTGCCGCGAGGCCAACGCGTAGATAACGGCCTATTCTTGCTTCAGCCGGCGGAGTGTTCAGCGGGCTGGGGCCTTTTTTTAGCCGCCCATCGGAGGGAAGCGCACCGTTATTTCGACCGTAACGCCCGCCTCACCTACTTACGCATTGTGTCCGGATTGGCTCCAGGCGCTGCGCCCACGGTTCCCGGTGAGTTCGTTGTCATTCCCGGATGGGAAGCGTTGCTATCTCCCTTTTTGGCGGATTGAGCCGTGGTTGGCTTTCCTTCCGTCTGCCGCTTCACGTCCTCGGTGCTTGTGGCGTTGTTCCCGACCTCGTTCTGCATCGCGCCCACGGTTTTCGGCGGACCCTGTTCGCCGGCTTTAGGCTGATTTTGGTCCATTCCGGCCGCGACTGTCGGGGCGCTCGCTCCAGCAACGGCCAAGCTCAAAGCCGCCGTGGCAAAAAGCGTCTTTGCAAGAAAATTCATCGTCTCCTCCTTGTGTCCTAAGTAGGAGAACGTTGGCGAGGAAGCTCAGGTTCCTGATGACGATAAATCGGGTCGGGTCGATGGCTGCGCCAGAAACTACAGCGTCTGGTGGCGGGCTCTTGCGCTACGCTCGATGGCGGCCGTCACGAGCTTGTCGAGATTAAGCGCGTCGCGAAGAAGCTCCAGAAGCCTGATTTCCTCATCGGGCACTTTCAGATCGGCCGCCGCAACCTCGACAGCCAACGCATAAGCCGTCTCATATAGTTTTTTCGGCAATGCGGACGCAATCAATTCGAGCATTTCGTCGAGACCTTCCTCATTGCTGAGAAGGTCGCCGCACCGTTCCGCCGCTTTCGCGAGATTGTCCATGTCATAGCCCATGAAGACGGGCAGATGCCGCACAATCTGGGCGATCCGGTCGAGTTCGCGGTCCGAAATCTGACGGTCGGCCGCCGCCGTGGTGATCATGACATAGACAAGCGCTTCGTGCGGCGTGATCTTTGGCATCGTGCGGTCCCGTGGCAATTTTGCTCAGGTTTAGGCTTCCGCACCCCGCGGTGCAAGAGCCCATCTCAAGGGAAAACCGCCGCCGTCGCCGATTTGGTTCACACCGAACGCCCCCCGCCGCGTTCTTCTGCACAATTCTACACCTCGAAAACTGCCGGAACACCGGGCTGGATCCGCCGCAAGCGCTCGCCATGGCCGAGCGAGCGGAAGGCTTTTTCGAGGTCGTCCCCGCTCTCTGTAAAATGCGCCCATCCATCGGTGTGGATCGGGACGATCTCAGCCCCTGCGAAGGCGGCGGCGGCCTCGATCGCGTCATTCGCGTTCATGGTGAGATTGAACTTGCCCCGAGTCTGCGCCGCTCCGCAGAAAAGCAGAACAAGTCGCGGTTCGAACCGGCGCTGCACTTCCGCCACGCCATCGAACCAGACCGTGTCGCCGGTGATGTACAGCGGTTCGAAGGCATGCGTTTCGGAGGACACCACGAAGCCGACGACATCGCCGGAAAGAGGTTCGATGCCGATCGGCCCATGCCGGGCCGGCGTCGCCGTGATTTCGAGGGCGCCGCCGTTTTCGTGCAAAATCTCCGCCGTTTCCCAGGGCCGGAGACCTCGGGCGGCGCCTTCCAGCCGGCCTGCGGCGGCTTTGGTGGTGAGAACCCGCTTCGCGTTCTGAAGGAAGGCGCGTCCCGAATTATCGAGATTGTCTGAATGCTGGTCGTGGCTCAGGAGAACGGCGTCGACGGGCCCGATCTGGTCAGGGCTCAGTGCGGGATTTCCCGTTTTTTTGAGAGTCACATGCGGCAGTGCGTACTCGCCGGGACCATCGAACGTAGGATCCGTCAGAAGGCGGAAGCCATTCAGTTCTATAAGGGCTGTAGGGCCTCCAATCAGGGTAATCGTGGCTGTGGTCATGGTCTTTCCTTTGCGTCCCGCGCCATCGTGGCATAAGAAACCCCGCCGGGCTGACGGGGTTTCTCTTGGGTCCGCTTAAGGAGAGGCGGGCTTAGAGCGTGTCGGTTGGCAGCGCGACGTAAACCTGGGTAGCGCCACGCTGTACGAGGGCCAGCACGTGCTTTTTGCCGGCGGCTTTCGCACTTTGGAGCGCTTTCTCAAGCGCGTCAGGGTTAAGAACGTTCGCGCCGTTTGCCGCCAGAAGGATATCGCCTTTCACAAGACCGGCGTCGGCGGCGATGCCATCTGGCCTGACGCTGATGATTGCGAGGCCGCCTGTACCGTCCGGTCCTTCCATAGCAGGCGAGACGCTTACGCCAAGCGCTCCGATATCAGCTTGAGGAAGGCTTCTGCCGGAGGCCTGGCCGTCTTCGCCGCCTTGCAACTCGGTCAGCTTCGCTTCGAGGAGCTTGAGCTTGTCATCGCGAAAGACAGCGAGCTTCACCTTGGTGGCGGGCGCGATCGCGGCGATCCTCCTTGCGAGGTCACGGCTATCCTTTACGTCACCGTCGTTGATCTTGAGAATGACATCGCCGCGCCGTATCCCGGCTTCGTCCGCGGGTCCTCCGGGCGTCGGGGCGGAGACGAGCGCTCCGCGCGCCTTTTTTAATCCGAGACCGTCGGCGATTTCCGGGGTCACGGGCTGGACTTGCACACCGAGCCATCCCCGGGTGACGTGGCCCTTTTCCTTGAGTTGCGCGACGACGTTCTCCACCATCGAGGCCGGGATGGCGAAGGCGATGCCGACCGAGCCACCCGACGGCGAGAAAATAGCCGTGTTGACGCCAATGACTTCTCCGGCCTGGTTGAATGTGGGACCGCCCGAATTGCCGCGGTTCACGGAGGCATCGATTTGGATGAAGTTGTCGTAGGCGCCCATGCCGATGTCGCGTCCGCGCGCGGAAACAATGCCCGCCGTCACGGTTCCTTCGAGGCCGAAAGGATTGCCAAGCGCGATCACCCAATCGCCGACCTTCGCTTCGGCATGGCCCAGCGAAACAGCCGGAAACGAGTCTTCGCCGTCGACCTTAAGGAGTGCAAGGTCCGTCCCGGGATCGGCGCCTATTACCTGGGCTTCCAGGATGTCGCCATTGTCCCTCACGACCTGCACCTTGATCGCGCCTTCCACCACGTGATTGTTGGTGACGATGTAACCGTCGGAGGTAATAAAAAATCCGGAACCTTGGCCTTGAACGGGCTCGACGGGGCCGGCGCTCTTATCGTTGTCACGAGGGCCTTTGGGGCCAGGCGTTTGAGGGCCAAAAGGCGCATTGGGCGAAAAACCCCTGGGGCCGAAGTTTCGCTGCGGCGGCGAGACGCCGAACGGGCTATCCTTTTCTGGTTGCTGGTCGCCGCCATCCTCTTCGTGGGCGGCAATCGCCATGGCGTTCGCCTTGACGCGGATGGAGACCACGGCGGGAGCGACGTGATCGACCAGCGCAGCGAAGCTCGGAAGCGCAGCCGTTTCGGCGGCCTCGACTGCCCGGCCTGGCTTTATGGCGGCATGTCGAAGCTCTGACGCTTCCGCGCCAACGGAGGCGCTAAGTGCAAACGCAGCTAGAATGCTGGCGCAGAGGAAGTGGGATTTCAGGGCTGGATGTCTAGAGCTTTTGTCTTTTACTTTGGCAGGCGAACCGAACATGAGCCTTCCATCTGGATCGAGAGGGAGAAGGGACAATTTCTTCGTTATGATTGAGGCAGAAATACATCAGTCCACGTTGAGGTAAAGCAAAAATTTATAGAATTAATCTAACTTTCCAATGCGTGTCACAAAATTTTAAATAAATAAGGGCTTTTTGCGGCCTGTTGCATTCCGGCGTGTCGGTTTGGAAATTGGCCAACTCCCTCAAAGACTTTTTCTTGATCCCTGTTGGCTTGCGTACAGCGGTATGCTGACGAAAATGTACTGGGAAGATCGCCGTCTTGCTTTTTGCCGAAGGGGCGACAGGGCGACACCGTGTCGCTCTCCAATTGTCCTTCAGGGAAGGTTTCGCCGCGAACTTGTCAGTTTTCTCAACGCGATTTTGCAGAAAAACGGGCTGCCATAGTCAAAGACAAATATGACGAGATCTAAGCGGGCGAAATGCTTGATTATGCGTTGGCGTAAACCTTATCAAGACCTTACGCATAAGCGGAGGATTTCATGAGAACAACCATTATCGCCGGATTGACCGCAATCGCGCTGTTGAGCCCTTCGTTGAGCTTCGCGGAGGAAACGCCCTCTCCGCAAGGCGCGACGGAACAAGAGCACTGGCGCCCAAGCCCTGAAGACCTGAAGGCCTTCACGGATGCGCGGGTAGCGGGGCTTAAGGCCGGTTTGCAGTTGACGCCGGACCAGGAGAAGAAGTGGCCCGTGGTCGAGCAAGCCATTCGGGACATGGCAAAGTCGCGGCAGGAGCGCATGGCCGCGTGGCGAGAGCACTCCAAGGGAGACAAGGAAGATTCGATCGCCCGTATCAGGGCGCGGGCTGACGCCATGACACAGCGCGCGGCCGAACTCAGGAAGCTCGCAGACGCGGCCGAACCGCTTTATCAATCGCTAAGCGACGATCAGAAGCACCGGCTCCATTTTCTGGTTCGCATGGCCATGGGGCATCATGGTGGTGGATGGGCTCATGGTGGATGGGGTCATCATCGCGGTGGCGGGAACGGGTGATTGAAGAGAGAGACGCCAACAACGCCGCTCGCCTCCATGTGGGCGGCGTTCTGCTAATCCTTATCGCGGGGGTTATCGACGGGCTGCAGGCGGATGGGCTTAGCGCTGCCTTCGACTTTTTGTGACGCCGTAACGATATCGCCCGTCTTGATGATGAGATCGCGAACCGCCGCGACGCTTTCCGCCACTTGGACCCAGCCTTCGAGCTCGTTCATGAAGATGTCGGAACCGCCATGAGCGCCCTTCCGCACGCGCTGTATGTCTTCGACGCAAATCAGCGTGATGTTCCCACCGGTGTCGTGAAGCTCGATGAACATTTATTTGATCCTCCCGAACAGGCATAACAGCCCGTTTGCCAGGCTCGCTCCGCCGAAGGGCCGAGTTATAGCACCCCCGCTGGAAATGAGGCGCATTATTTTGAGGGATCAGCGCGGGCGCCATAACACAAGTTTTCCATAGGCGGCGCCCAATATTACCGAGTAGTGTCGCAAGAACCGGAAGGCTAGGGGGAGGCGCTATTTTAGAACTGCTCTAATTAAAAAAGAAAATGATTGCATATCTGGTTGAACGACACTAGAAATACGAGCCTTGCCAACCATTTTCTTCTCTCCGCGCCAGGATAGGTAGCTCACAAGAGATATGTTTGAGGAGGGCGCCGGCAGCCAGAAAACGAACACGCGTAATAATGCCACCTGCCCGTTTTTTGATAGTGCTCCCGCCAGCAGCATCCGCGGCCTTTCGCGAGGAGGCCCGTGCAGACGATCTATTCCCGCTTGGGCTGAAGCTCAAGGATCATGTGTTCGATCCCGCCGAACTCAAAGCGCTCGCCGGGAGGGACATCGCAATCACGCTTAAGAACGAGGACGAAAGCTTCCAAGGCTTCGATAGCGACGCACGCCGCACCGAAAAGATTGTAACCGCCAAGGGAAAAGTTACGATCAAGTTCGAGCCGCTGGCCGCGGGCCGATATCCTTTCCGAGACGAATTTCACGACGCGACGGCACGGGGTGTGCTGGTTGTCGAATAGGAGCGAAGTATGCTTGCGGCCGCCATTATCGTTTTCCGTGAGGTCATCGAAGCCGGACTCATTGTCGGCATCGTGCTCGCGGCCACAAGAGGCGTCCAGTCGCGGACCGTCTACGTCCTCGGCGGCATTGCTGCAGGCGTCTTCGGCGCCTCCTTGCTCGCCATTTTCGCTGGCACGCTTTCGAACGCGCTTGAGGGCGTTGGCCAGGAGGTCTTCAACGCGTCCATCCTTGGCGTGGCGGTGATCATGCTCGGGTGGCACAATGTCTGGATGGCGCAACACGGGAGGGAACTTGCCGCAGAACTTGCGGCTGCCGGGCGGGCGGTTGTCGCGGGGAGCAAGACCTTGACCGCGCTTGCCATTGTCGTCGCCATAGCTGTTCTTCGCGAAGGCGCCGAGGTTGTGCTGTTCCTCTATGGCGTCGTTATCGCGAACGGAGAAAGCGGCTGGGGGCTCTTCGCCGGCGGCATGCTTGGCCTCGCCGCAGGCGTCTCCATAAGCGCTCTCACCTATGCCGGCCTCGTGAAAATACCGCCGCGTTATCTGTTCAGCGTGACAAGCATGCTGATCGCGTTCCTCGCGGCGGGCATGGCGTCTCAGTGCGTCGCCTTCCTTCAACGCGCCGGTGTCCTCGATTTTTGGAGCGCCACGCTTTGGGACACATCCTGGCTCCTGCCGGGGAACAGTCTCGCGGGGCGCGTTCTGCACACCCTTATCGGGTATGACGAACGGCCGTCCATTTTACAGGCCGTCGCTTACGTCGTGACGCTTGCGACGATCCTTGTGGCCATGCGCGTGTTTGCGCCAGCAAAACCGCAGCCGAAGCCGGCAGATGCATCTGCGCCCACAAATCCAAGGGTTGCGGCCTGACGGCGCGGTTTATCAGGTATCTTGGCGCAAACGCCCCAGGGCGAGGATAAAGGCCGCAAGTCCGGTTCTATCCCCGGTCTGTGCCGCTTTGCGACGGCCCAAGAGTTTGCGTCCCGCTAGGCAATTGGAAGGCTTGCGGCAGCGACCTGCGGAAGGCATCGACGAGCATGAAGGCGCCATCGACATTGATATGATCATTATCGAAGTAATGCAGGCTGCGATCCTTGATTGCGTAGCAATAGGCGCTATCGCAAAACTCTGAAAAGGGGCTGAAATAGAAGACGCCACGATGATTTTCAGTCATCGATTTCAAGGTGGCGTTGACGAAACCCTGCCGGCGATCCGCTTCCTGGCGGGTGACGAAACCGCAATCATCCCAACTGGGATGCTGGAAGGGGGCAAAACACCGCGCGGGGGAAAGCAGCATCTCGGGAACCTGCCCCATCAACACAACCTTGATGCCTGCCGCCGTCAGTGTCGAGACCGTTTGATCGAGGGCATGCGCGAACGTTCGGCGGCTCGCCTCGCGAGTTGTTTCACCGTCAGCGTTAGCAAGATAGAGCATTGGTCTCCCTTCGCGCCCGTATGGGAGGTCTTCAATCTGTGTCCAGCGGGACGCCATGACGACGATCTTTGGCTTAAGCGACAAAATTCTTTCCAGGGCGTACCGATTGTTCTTCTGGCAATTTTCGGTGAAAGGTTTGCCGGATTTCGTAATGAGTTGCGCATTTTGTACCGGCAGACAGCCACCGCTGAAGTATGAGGTGCCGCTGCCATAGATTTTTGCGATGAGCGGCAGATAATGCTGTGCATGAGAATCGCCCCACAGGACGAGATCAGCTGGCTGGTCTCCGAACTCGCACTCCTTAAAATCCGGGCCTGTCTTTTTTGCAGCGCATTGGGCGAATTTTCCAACCCTATCAAGGACAATCCGAGCCTCGGGGGGTAAACGCCAAGCTGCGCCCTTTGATTCCTGAAAGAAGCTGCCGCAGGCGATAAGCAGGGCTGTGAGCAGGAGGGCGAATTGTACCGACCGGCCGATTGACGGAATGAAAAGCCATTCCGGTCGTGCAGGCGCGGTGGCCGGCCGCTTCGCCCCCTTGCGGAAAGGTCGTTCGATGAAGCGCCAGGAGAAAACCGCGGCCGAAACAGCGACAAGGACGCAGAGGAAGCTTTCGAGAAAGGTCAATGGCCGTAACAATTCGTAGGAGGTGAAGGCGAAAATAGGCCAATGCCACAGGTAAAGGGAGTAGGAGATAAGCCCGGTAAAGACGATCGGCTTCCAGGATAAAAGAGCGGCGACGCGGGTGCGCTCATTTTCGGTGGAATAGATCACGAGCGCGCAACCGAGCACCGGGACGAGGGCGGCGAGACCGGGAAAGGGCGTGTCCTTATCGTAGAGGAACAGCGGCGCAATCATCAGCGCCAGTCCTATCGCGGACAAACTTTCGGCGACGGCCTTGCTGGCGATCCTCGGGATGAAATTCATGGCCAGCAAAGCGCCGGCGAGGAGTTCCCAGCCACGGGTTGGAAGGTGAAAGAAGGCGCTTCGCGGCCAGATGTGGACGAGCGCTTCCGCGGCCACTAGCGAGAGGGCGCCGAGCGCAAGTACGGCCAGCCTATGCCTTCTTTCGGGCAGAAACCGGATCATCAATGCAAGAAATGTTGGCCATATCAGATAAAACTGCTCCTCGACGGAGAGCGACCACATATGCAGAAGCGGGTTCTCCTGCATGGAGTGGTGGAAATACCCCGGCGTCGCCGCGAGCCTGAAGTTGCCGCCGAAGAGCAGCGTATAGATAACGATCTTGCCATATTCGATGAGATCATCCGGCAAGAAGAGAAGAAATGCTGCGATCGTCGAAATGACGATCATAGCCAAGAGAGCGGGCAAGATACGCCGCGCCCTCCTCGCATAAAAGTTTAGATAAGTAAATTTCCCTGCCTTCATCTCATTGAAGATGATGGAAGTTATCAAGTATCCAGATATAACGAAGAATATGTCGACCCCGACATACCCGCCCGGGAACGCTGAACCCCAACCGTGAAACAAAACAACAGATGCAATCGCAATGGCGCGAATGCCATCAATTTCCGAACGGTATGAGATCATTCTCGATCCTTTGGCGGGGCGAGTCGCTTGTTGCAGCCTTGGCAGGCAATTCCGTTACAATCGGGCGACATTTTGTCTTGGGCTGCGCGTGGCTCGAGAATGTTGTGAAGGGGTCGCAAGTAAGTCCCACCTCCCCTGAGGGGCCACGCCAAAAGGGCTTGCCAGGCGTCGGCGTTGTGGCATGTGTTGGCCATGCCCGAACTGCCCGAAGTGGAGATCATCAGGCGCGGCCTTGCTCCGGCCATGGAAGACGCCTCGTTTGAAGCTGTCACGCTCAATCGCCCCGACTTGCGCTTTCCCTTCGAGGCGGATTTCGCAACGCGGCTTTTGAGTGAGCGCGTGTCCCGCCTCACGCGCCGCGCCAAGTACATCATCGCGGAAACGGAAAGCGGGCTCGGTCTGGCCATGCATCTCGGCATGACCGGGCGCTTTACGATCCTTCATAAGGTCGTGGGACGCGCTGAGACGCCAGGGGCGTTTTATTACGATTACGATGCCGATCCGCGCCACGACCATGTCGTGTTCGGCATGAGCAACGGCGATATCATCCGTTACAACGATGTCCGCCGCTTCGGCTATATGACGCTTTTCCCTGCGAAAGACATGGCGGAGCATCCGCTATTCAGGGCTCTCGGGGTCGAGCCGCTTTCCGACGACCTCTCGCCGGCCTATCTCGTAGAACGCGCTTCGGGCAAGGCCCAGCCGCTCAAGGCTTTTCTCCTCGACCAGCGCGTCATCGCAGGGCTCGGCAATATCTATGTCTGCGAAGCGCTGTTCCGGGCCGGTTTGCCGCCAGACGCCGAGGCAGGGCTGCTTTCGAAGGGCAAGCGAGGCAAAGCGGCTTCGGAGCGGCTTTGCGCGAGCATCAAGGGCGTGCTCGAAGATGCGCTCCTTGCGGGCGGCTCCTCGATCCGCAATTACCGCCATGCCGACGGAGGAGGCGGCGCCTTCCAGGAAAAGTTTGACGTTTACGGACGTGAAGGCGAGCCTTGTCACAATGCCTGTGGCGCCCTTATTCATCGTAAGGTGCAGCATGGCCGCTCCACGTTCTATTGCCCGAGCTGCCAAGCTAAACTGTGAGAGGAATCGCGATGGCCTTCGAAACGGTGCTATTCGAGAAGCGAGGCAGGGTAGGGCTCATGACGCTCAACCGCCCCCAGGCGCTCAATGCGCTCAATGCTCAGCTCATCTCCGAATTGAATCAGGTCCTGGATCAATGCGAGGCGGACGACGGGATCGCCGCCATGGTTCTGACGGGCTCGGAGAAAGCTTTTGCCGCCGGCGCCGACATCAAGGAGATGAAGGACAAGACCTTCGGCGACGTTGTGGCCCATGATTTCATCGCTCCGTGGGAGCGCCTCAGCCATTGCCGCAAGCCCGTCATCGCAGCCGTTTCCGGCTATGCGCTTGGCGGGGGATGCGAGCTCGCTATGATGTGCGACTTCATCATCGCAAGCGAAACGGCGAAATTCGGACAGCCCGAAATCATGCTCGGGGTGATACCGGGCGCGGGTGGCACACAGCGCCTCACGCGCGCCGTGGGCAAGTCCAAGGCTATGGACCTTTGTTTGACCGGGCGGCAGATGGACGCAGCAGAGGCCGAACGGTGCGGGCTCGTCGCGCGCATTGTGCCTGCTTCCGAGGTTGTGAATGAGGCCCTGAAGGCCGCGGAGAAGATCGCGAGCCTTTCGCTTCCCTCCGTGATGATGGCGAAAGAGGCCGTAAATCGGGCCTTCCAGAGCACGTTGACTGAGGGAATCCTCTTTGAGCGGCGTATCTTTCAATCTCTCTTTGCGACAGAAGATCAGAAGGAAGGCATGGCCGCTTTTGCAGGAAAGCGTCCGGCTCAATTCAAGCACCGCTGATTGATCTAGCTCAATGGCATTGGACGGGTGTGCCTGCAAAGTTTACTGTAGACATTATACAACAGGATGCTTTGGGGGCCTGCTTGAAGAACATGCCGAGCCACACCGCTGAACGCCCCCACTTCAATCCCGGAAGGTGTGAGGGCTGCTTTATCCGGCATCGCGGAATTTGCGGCGCCTTGTCGATGGAGCAGCTCGAGAGGCTGAGTTCCATCGCGCGCCGGCGCATCGTGCCGGCCAATCAACATATTTTCAGAGATGGCGACGAGGCCATCTCTTTCGCTGCGGTCGTGTCCGGAGTCGTCAAGCTCATCAAGACAACCGCAGAAGGCGAGCGCCACATCATCGGGCTCGTCTACGCGCCGGAATTCCTCGGCCACACTTTCGCCGACCAACACCGCTTTTCAGCCGCCGCAGCGACCGATGTCGACATGTGCATGTTTCCGCGCGCATCCTTCAATCGGCTTTCAAGCGAGTTCCCGGAGCTTGAGCGGTGGCTTTTCGAATTTACGGTTCGGGAACTCGACATCTGCCGCGATTGGACGCTCATGCTTGGGCGGAAATCGTCCTACGAGCGCGTCGCCAGCCTCTTGCTGATTATCGCAAAACGCTCGCGAAACGCGGGCTGCCAGCCTCTATCCGACAATTCCGCCCGGTTTGAGCTGCCTCTTACCCGCTCCGAGCTTGCCGATTACCTCGGGCTGACCCTCGAAACCGTGAGCCGTAAAATCAGTGGTCTCAAGCGGGAGGGCATCATCGAACTTCGAACGACACGCGAAGTCGTTGTGCCGGATATCGAGCTTCTGGCGGAAATCGCCAACATGGACCCTATTGGGGAAGATTTCGTTGGGCGCCCGCGTTCGG
>JBAVVQ010000810.1:0-4475 GCA_049697375.1 Rhodomicrobium sp. | reverse complement strand
CGCCATGATCGCGCCGCCGGATTGCCTCGCGCTTCTGATGAGCGGCAAGCTTGGCTTCCTCCCCATTTTCACGCCGTTCGCCTTGGCGCGTCCGCGGCCTTCGCCGGTGCGGGCCCGGATCAATTCGCGCTCGAATTCCGCCAACCCGCGGCGAAGCTCTCATATCGCGGCAAGCACTGTCCCACCAATGAAAATTGTCAACAAAAGCAGCGACTTCTGCGAAGAATGGTGGACACGACAGGGATTGAACCTGTGACCCCTACGATGTCAACGTAGTGCTCTACCGCTGAGCTACGTGTCCGCTGCGCGTTGGATGACATAACACGCGCTTTTCCCGGCTTCAAGATCGCTCTGATAGCGAGCGTGACGAAATAGAGGATGCGGGCGATTCGCCCGCGCCGGGTGAGCGTTTGGCGCCCGCCGGCGCCGAGGACTTGATCTCCCAAGTGAACACAAATTTCTCAGGCTTTGAAAACCGGATGCCTGTTTACGGAACACAAACGTGGACGGAGTTTTTTCCACGCGGTTCTGCGCAATTCATCAACCTCGCTCCGGCTTAAGGATCGCCTTCATGAATAACGTCCCCCTGCAACCCATCATCGCCATCCTGGCCGGCGTCCTGATCCTCCTGCGGCCGGCGCTCTTGAACTATGTCGTCGCGCTTTACCTCATCATCATCGGCATTCTCGGCTTCATCGGGCCGAGGCGGCTTTGACGCTTTTTCGTGCAACTTTTCCTGATAATACCTGTTTATCCGTGGCTTGCGGCAGCGACGGCGGTATGATCGCCTTTGAGCCTCGACGCCCAACGAGTGGTCCGATTCCGACATTTGCGTCTGTTTGCAGCACACTCGTGGGCAAATGTCGGAATCAAAAAGGACCACTCGTAATTTTATGATTTCTAGTGGAGCTTTTGAATTTGACATTTGACGCGAACTTGCGGCAGGCGCGACTCAAATGTCAAATTCGCTCCACGAGCCAGGAGGGCCGCCATGTTTCTCGGGTTGGACGCTACAATCCTCGCCCGGCTCCAGTTCGCCTTCACGATAACGTTCCACATTGTCTTCCCGGCCTTCACCATTGGGCTTGCGTCGTACATCGCAACGCTTGAAGGCATCTGGTTTTTCCGCGACGACGACCGCTATCACAGGCTCGCGCGCTTCTGGACGAAGATCTTCGCGGTCTCTTTCGCAATGGGCGTGGTGTCGGGGTTGCCCATGTCCTACCAGTTTGGAACGAACTGGAGCAAATTCTCGGTGACGGCGGGCAATGTGATCGGCCCGCTCCTCGGCTATGAGGTGCTCACCGCTTTTTTCCTGGAAGCCAGCTTCCTCGGCATCATGCTGTTCGGCTGGAACCGCGTGCCCAAGGGCCTGCACTTCTTCGCAAGCCTGATGGTCGCGTTCGGGACTCTGCTTTCGGCCTTCTGGATTTTGTCCGCCAACAGCTGGATGCAATATCCGGTGGGCTACGAAATGAAGGACGGCGTCGCAATTCCGGCCGACTGGATCCAGGTCATCTTCAATCCGACCTTCCCATACCGGCTCGCGCACATGGTGACGGCCGCCTATCTTACCACGGCCATTGTCGTGCTCGCTGTAGGCGCGCGTTACCGGCTCGCCAACACCTATCAGGATGAAGCCCGGATCATGATCCGGATGGGGCTCGGACTGGCGATCGTGCTCGCGCCGCTTCAGCTTTTCATTGGCGACCAGCACGGTCTGGTCACTGCCGAATATCAGCCCGCGAAGCTGGCCGCGATGGAGGCCCATTGGGATGGCTCCAAGCCCGGAGAACTGGTGCTGTTTGCCATCCCGGACGAGGCTGCGCAGCGAAACGATTACCAGATCGGGATTCCCCATGGGGCAAGTCTCATCATCCGTCATAGCTGGGACGGGCTTTTCAAAGGTCTGAACGACTTCAAACCCGAGGACAGGCCGCCCGTCTGGGGTCCTTTCTTCGCCTTCCGGATCATGGTCGCGATCGGGCTTTGGCTGATCCTGCTTGCGTTCATTGGCGCCTTCCTTTGGCAGCGCGGCAGGCTTTTCGAAAGCCGCGCTTTCATGCGGGCCGCGGCGCTTTCCTGGCCGTTGGGCTTCATCGCGATCATCGCCGGATGGGTTACAACCGAGGTCGGAAGACAGCCCTGGGTCGCAACAGGGCTCATGCGCACCGCAGAGGCTGCTTCGCCCGTCCAGGCGGGAGCCGTCGGCACAACCCTCATCCTGTTTATCCTGGTGTATCTCGCCGTGTACTCGGCGGGGATCGCCTATATGAACCTGTTAATCCGCAAAGGCCCCGTCATCCAGGCCCCATCCGGCATGACTGAACGCCACGTCCCGCAGCGCCCGATCTCGGCTGCTACGGAGACGCATGGCGGCCCGACCCTCGCGGAACAAGGCTAGGAGCAAGCCATGGAACTGATCGCTTACTGGCTTCCTCTGGTGTGGGCCGCGCTTCTCGGGGTCGCCGTCGTCATGTATGTGCTGCTCGATGGCTTCGACCTCGGCATCGGCATCCTCTTTCTGACCGCCAGACAAGAACAAGAGCGAGACACGATGATGAATTCGATCGCTCCCTATTGGGATGGGAACGAGACGTGGCTCGTGCTCGGAGGCGCGGGGCTGCTCGTGGCTTTTCCCTTGGCCTACGCCATCATCATGCCCGCCCTCTACCTCCCGCTCATCATCATGCTGCTCGCCCTTGTTTTCCGTGGCGTGGCTTTCGAGTTCCGTTTCGTGTCCAAGCCACGGCATCGCTTTTGGGACTGGTCCTTCGCGCTGGGCTCCACGGTGGCGACTTTCTGCCAGGGCCTCGTGCTTGGCGGTTTCATTCAGGGCATCAACGTGAGCGGCGGCCAGTTCGCCGGCGGAAGCTTCGAATGGCTTGCCCCCTTCCCGATCCTTTGCGGCTTCGGCCTGATCGCCGGTTACGCGCTCCTTGGATCGACATGGCTCATGATGAAGACCGAAGGCGAGGTTGCGCAGAGGGCGAAACGCCATGCCGAGGCAGCGCTTATCGTCACGCTTTGCTTCATCGCCGCCGTCAGCCTTTGGACGCCTCTTGCATTCGATCGCATCGCGGAGCGGTGGTTTCGCGGAGAGCGGCTCGTCTATCTCTGGCCCGTGCCTTTTCTCACGGTCATTGTCGCGTTCATCGCCTGGATCGGGCTCAGCAGAAGCTCGGGCGCGCAAGCGTTTCTTTCTACGATGGCGCTTTTTCTCCTTTGTTTTGTTGGGCTTGCGATCTCGACCTTCCCCTATCTCGTACCCCCGAGCGTGACCATCTGGCAGGCGGCGGCTGTTCCCCAATCGCAAATCTTCAGCTTGGTCGGGGCCCTCTTGTTTTTACCACTCATTCTGGCCTATACAGCGTTTGTCTACTGGACCTTTCGCGGCAAGGTCGCCGGGGGTGAGGGCTATCATTAGCGTATGACCGCTTGTTCACGATACACGCCGCGCTCACCGGTCCGCTTGAACTTCGCTCCGCGCCGTTTCAAATAGTTGGCATGGGGCGGCGGGGTCGTTCCCGCAATGCGCCTTTGGAGGAGCCGCATGTTTCCGGCCCGTTTTCGCCTGTTCACCTTGCTGGGTTTCAACGTCAGCATCGATATCTCCTGGTTCTTTCTGGCGTTCTATCTCGTCGTCAGCCTCACACGCTATTTTCCCACCGTCGTGCCTCACCAGAGTTTTTATACTTATGTCGTCATGGGAATTGTGGGCGCGCTCGGCCTTTTCGCATCCATCATCTTGCATGAACTCGCCCACGCGGTGATGGCGCGCAAATTCGGCCTGCCGATTGGGGGCATTACGCTCTTTATTTTCGGTGGCGTCGCAGAGCTGAAGCAGGAGCCCCAAACGCCCAGTTGTGAATTCTGGGTGGCGCTCGTCGGGCCCGTCGCCAGCGTGATGATTGCGGCCGTCTGCTATTTCTCTTCGGTTGTTTTCCGTTCCGTGGAGCTGCCGACCCTATCCGGCGTTCTCGCCTTTCTTGCGCTGACGAACACGGTGCTCGCCCTCTTCAATCTCGCCCCCGCCTTCCCGCTCGACGGCGGGCGCATTCTTCGCTCCATCATCTGGTGGCGGACGGGCAATTTCCGGCGCGCCACTCGCATTGCCTCGATGTTCGGCACGATGTTCGGCGGGCTCCTGGTCATCGCCGGTCTCGTTCAGATTGTAGAGGGGCACGCGCTGGGCGGAACCTGGCAGCTTCTTATCGGCATATTCCTCGCGGCCGCTGCATCCCAGTCGCGCAATCACGTGAACGCGGCCGAAAATCTAAAGGGCGTGTCGGTGGCGGATCTCATGGATCGCTCCCCGCTCTCAGTCGGTCCGGACCTCACGGTCGAGGCGCTGGTCAAGGACTTCATTTACGGGCTGAACCGCAAATTCATCATCGTAGCCGAGGACGGGAAGGCTTTCGGCTACATCGTACCCGAACAAATCCGGCACGTGGTGCAATCGCAATGGAACGATA
>JBAVVQ010000809.1:0-4968 GCA_049697375.1 Rhodomicrobium sp. | reverse complement strand
GTCGTCATTACCGCCGTCATGCGAAAGCTCATCGTCACCTTGAACGCCATCCTCCGCTCGGGCGAACCTTGGAGCCATGCGAAAACCGCTTGACTCCAAAGACGGTAGATAGGGCGTAACCGCCCTTACGGGATGACGAGGCTGTGAACTATTCAACCGGATTCCGTATAAGGCTTCGCCTTTCCGGGACGACCGCGGCGGCGATCCGTTGGCGGGGCGGACTAGAGTGCGTCCGGCGCTTTTGATTCCATCAAAAGCGGATACGCTCTAGCGGCGTGGATTGCGTTGCGGCAGCGGGATCTCAACCGTTTGCAGCTTGTCGAGTTCTATCGGCGCCCTGCCCGAATCGTCTACGACGCGATCTTCTTCTCGGGCCTCTTTCTCGATGCGCCGCCACCGCGCGACGTTGTGCTGATGCTCGGTGAGCGTATCGGCGAAAACGTGACCGCCCGTGCCATCCGCAACGAAGTAGAGCGCCGCAGTCTTGTCCGGCTTCAAAACGGCCTCGATGGCGGCTCGGCCGGGATTGGCGATCGGCGTCGGCGGAAGCCCATAGTTGCGGTAGGTGTTGTAGGGATTGTCCTTGTTTTCAAGCTCGCTGCGCAAGATGGGGTGGCCGAGGCTTCCTTTGCCTCCGCTCGCGCCGTAGATGATGGTGGGATCGGCATCGAGGTGCATGCGCTTTTTCAGCCGGTTGAGATAAACGGCGGCGACGCGGGGCCGTTCATCGGCGCGGCTCGCTTCCTTTTCCACGATCGCAGCGAGATTGATGACATCTTCGGGCTTCACGAGAGAAAGGTCGCGGGCCCGCGTTGGCCATAGCCCTTCGACGAATTTTTTCTGCTCTCCCTGCATCCGGTGGATAAGCTCCTCGCGCGAAGTGCCGCGCGCAAAGCGGTAGGTGTCGGGAAGCAGGCTGCCTTCGGGAGGAACTTCATCGATGTCGCCAACCAGATCCGCGTTGGACTTCAAGCGCTCTGCGATCTGATAGCTGGTCAATCCTTCAGGGATTGAAATGCTGTAAAGGATCGACTTCCCTTCGACGAGCGTATCCAGAATATCGCGGACGCTTGCATTGGCTTTAATATTGAATTCGCCCGCCTTGATCTTGTCGTGAACGCCAAAACGGCGGGACGCGATCAAGAAAATCCAGCGTCCGGGCAACAGGCTGTCGCCGTTGATGATGCCATCCTGCTCAAGGCGGCGGGCGATAGTGCTCACCCCCTCACCCTTGGCCACGACGAATACCGTCGGGTAGCTGATAGGGCCGGCCCGATCGAACTGTTGCCGGATGAGGAAGAACAGGCCGGCCACTGCTGGAAAGAGAATGAGGAGAAAGGTTAGGAGCCGGTTGAAGAAAACGACCACGGGGCGCTGGCCCCTATGCCTGCTTCCGCGCGGCGGCTCGGGAGCGCGTTCTGGCTCCAGGGCCTCTGACGGGCTGCGAGGCATAACGGAGTAATCTCGCTGCCCTCGATAGGCCGTGTTCGAATGACGGCCATTCCCCTTCGAGTTGTATACGTCGCCCGCCATGTGATCAGCTTACTCTGCCCCAGGAATAAAGCCATTCACCAACCCAATGTGGCAAAACGGTGTGAATCGTTTTTAGGCGCCAATTATACAAGAAAACAAACCATGTGCGTCGGACGTCATGGGGCTTCACGAGCGCCGCGCCGTGGCTTTGCTCTAAAAGAGATGGCGGAGAGGTGAGGCTAATCAACTTCCAGGATGAAGGCGCAGCGATCCGTCGGCGCTTCCATCTTAGTCCACCCGCCGCAAAATCAGGCTTGCGTTCGTGCCTCCGAAACCGAAGGAATTGCTCAATACAGTGTCAATCCGCTTTTGTTTCCCGGTGTGCGGCACAAGATCGATCGACGTCGTTACAGAAGGGTTGTCGAGATTGAGCGTCGGGGGCGCCATGTTGTTCTTGATCGAGAGCACCGAAAAGATCGCCTCGACGGCGCCGGCCGCGCCGAGCAAATGTCCCGTCGCCGATTTTGTCGACGACATCGCGAGCTTGCCTGCCGCATTGCCGAACAGCCGCTCGACAGCGCCAAGCTCGATCTCGTCGCCCATGGGCGTCGACGTGCCGTGCGCGTTCACATAGTCGATGTCGGCAGGCCCGACATTCGCCCGCTTCATTGCCGCTTTCATGCAGCGGAACGCTCCGTCGCCATTCTCGGCTGGCGCAGTGATGTGATAGGCATCCCCGGAGAGGCCGTAGCCGATGACTTCGGCGTACATCTTCGCCCCGCGCGCCTTTGCGTGCTCATAACTTTCGAGCACAACAACGCCGGCGCCCTCGCCCATCACGAAGCCGTCGCGATCGCGGTCATAGGGTCGCGAGCCGCGCGTTGGCTCGTCGTTGAAATGAGTCGATAGCGCTTTGCAGGACGCGAAGCCCGCCAAAGCGAGGCGGCAGAGCGGACTTTCAGTCCCACCCGCGACCATCACATCGGCATCGTCGAGCATGATCAGGCGTGCGGCGTCCCCTATGGCGTGCGCGCCCGTCGAACAGGCCGTGACCACGGCATGATTCGGCCCCTTCAATCCGTGCTTTATCGACACGTAGCCGGATGCAAGATTGATGAGCCGGCCCGGAATGAAGAAAGGACTGAGCCGGCGCGGTCCCTTTTCATGAACGGTTATCGCGCCTTTCTCGATTCCTTGAAGGCCGCCGATGCCGGACCCGATCAGAACGCCGGCGCGGGCGCGTTCGTCTTCATTTTGAGCTTTCCAGCCGGAATCGGCTATCGCCTGATCGGCGGCGCCCATCGCATAAACGATGAAGTCGTCGACCTTGCGCTGCTCCTTCGGCTCCATACAGTCGTCCGGGTTGAACTCGCCCGGCCCCGACCCTCTGGGAACGAAGCACCCAATCTGACACGGGATATCCGAAACCTCGAACTCGGTGATGCGCCTTGCGCCGCTCTTCCCCGAGATGATGTTCGACCACACATGATCGATGCCGACGCCAACAGGCGTGACCAATCCGATACCAGTAATGACGACCCGACGCATCAGGCGCTCCGACTAATCCTGCAAGGTTAACCAGCCAAGAGCTGGCTCGCGACCTGTGCCGGCATTTAACACACGCGCCCCTCGCCTTCGAGGCGAGGGTAGGCGCGCCAATTGGCCACCGCGTGCTTTATTCAGGCCTTGGTCGAATGCGCCTCAAGGAAGCGGATCGCATCGCCGACAGTCTGGATCGTCTCGGCGGCGTCATCCGGGATTTCCACGCCGAATTCTTCCTCGAAAGCCATCACGAGTTCCACCGTGTCCAAGCTGTCCGCGCCCAGATCATCGATGAAGCTGGCATTTTCGGTGTCTTTATCGGCTTCTACGCCAAGATGCTCGACGACGATTTTCTTTACGCGGTCCGAAATATCGCTCATGTTTTCCTCACGGTTTCCCCAAGTGTTCAAGCGCCTAACTGACACGATTAAGCACAGGTAAATTCACTGCCGCAACACATCGGACTTGGACTGCATCTGGGCGCGAGGTGGCTGGTAGCACTGAAGCTTTAGGCGTGAAAGCCTTTTTTGAGGCATCTTCACCTCTTTCCACCTTATCAAGAATTACGCCCTGAAGAAATCCCGGCCCACGGGTCAGCGGGGTCAGACCATCACCATCCCACCATTGATGTGGAGCGTTTCCCCAGTGATGTAGCGGGCTTCATTGCTTGCGAGGAAGACGACTCCCGCTGCGATGTCGCCTGGTTTTCCAAGGATGCCGGCTGGGATATTGCTGGCGATCGCCTCCGTCTGTTTTTCATTCAATCCGTGCGTCATCGGCGTTTCTATGAACCCCGGTGCAATACAGTTGGCCGTTATCCCGCGCGATGCAACCTCCCGCGCGAGCGATTTCGTCATGCCGACGAGCCCTGCCTTCGAGGCGGCGTAATTGCCCTGCCCCGGATTGCCGATGACGCCGCTGATCGAAGCTATGTTGATAATCCGTCCCGCGCGGCGCCGCATCATATTTCTGAGCGCGCCCCGGCATAGAACGAAAACCGAGGTGAGGTTGATGGCGATCACCTCGTCCCACTCCTCATCCTTCATGCGCATGAAAAGGTTGTCTTTGGTTACGCCGGCATTGTTGACAAGGATGTCGAACTGGCCCATGGCGGCCTCGGCTTGCCCGATCAGAGCGGAAACCTGGGCGCGGTCGCGCAGATCGCAAGGAAGGACATGCACGCGTGATCCGAGCCGGGTCGCGACTTCCTCGAGCTTCTGCCGCCGCGTTCCGGATAGCGCGACTGTTGCGCCCTGCCCATGCAGCGCTTCAGCCACTGCCTCGCCGATGCCGCCCGAAGCGCCGGTGACAAGCGCGCATTTCCCGGTCAAATCAAACATGCCGTTCGACCCTCATCCGCGTCACGCTCCCCGCGCCTTCAGCCATTCGCCAAAGGCGTTGACCTCGTCCGGCGACCCGATAGAGCGGGCGTCGGCTTTGGCGCGAACGCGCTTCGCGATGCCCGTCAGCACGCGACCGGCCCCGATCTCGAACAGCGTCTCCGCGCCATGATCCACCATGTAGGCCACGGATTCGCGCCAGCGCACAACTCCCGTCACCTGCCTCACCAACAGAGATTTTATCTCGGCCGGGTCCGTTACGGGAGCCGCCATGACATTGCTGACGATCGGCACAAGCGGCGGGTTGAGGGTTAACGCTTCGAGCGCGTCCGCCATGCGATCGGCAGCGGGCTGCATGAGCGCGCAATGGAAGGGCGCGCTGACGGGCAGCGGCACCGCGCGCCGGATGCCCTGTTCGGGCGCAAGTTTCACCGCGCGGTCCATGGCCGATTTTGTCCCGCTGATCACGATCTGCCCCGGCGCATTATCGTTCGCGACCTGGGAGACTTCGCCTTCGGCAGCGGCTGCGGCGAGACGCTGAGCCGCTTCGATCTCGGCCCCGAGAAGAGCAAGCATCGCGCCCTGCCCTGGAGGCACGGCCTCCTGCATGGCC
>JBAVVQ010000808.1:0-2253 GCA_049697375.1 Rhodomicrobium sp. | reverse complement strand
CCTTTACAGTCGAGGCTCAGCCGGACCAACCAATTCAGCTAACGAAGTATATGGTCTATCACACCTCCCCGACGGCTTCTCCCGAAGAACTATGCGGCCGTGCCGATTGGACGATGGATCGTGTGGTGTCCCAAGGCTTCCCGAAGCTGCTCGCATCCCAAGAGGAATATATGGACGATTTCTGGCGCCGCAGCGACGTCCGGGTCAGGAATATCAGGGAGGCCCGCGTGAGGCGCAATACAGTGGAGGTGCAGCAAGCGATCCGCTTCAACCTGTTTCATATCCTGCAAGCTTCAGCGCGCGCGGAAGATTCCGGCGTGCCTGCGAAAGGCCTCACCGGGCGGGCCTATGAGGGGCATTACTTTTGGGACACCGAAATCTACCTGATGCCATTTCTCACCTACACCTCTCCGACGATCGCCCGGAATCTGCTGGCCTTTCGTTACGGCATGCTCGATCAGGCGCGAGCCCGCGCAAGACATCTGCGCCACCGCGGAGCTATGTTCCCCTGGCGCACGATTAATGGCGAGGAGGCATCAGCATACTACGCCGCTGGAACCGCGCAGTATCACATCAACGCGGACATCATGTATGCGCTTCGCAAGTACGTGCAGGCCACAGGAGACGAGGCGTTCCTACGGGATTTTGGCGCCGAAATGCTGGTCGAAACGGCACGCCTTTGGTTGGACCTGGGCTTCTTCTCAGACGCAAAAGAGGGGATGTTCTGCATCAACTCAGTGACCGGGCCCGATGAATACAACACGGTTGTGAACAACAATGCCTATACCAACCTCATGGCCCGGGAAAACCTGCGCTACGCGGCCCAAACAGTGGAGGCCTTGAGGACGAAGCAGCCTGAGGCGTACAACACGCTTGCGAGGAAAACCACGCTCGAGCCGTCCGAGCCGGAAGCATGGATGCGGGCGGCGGCCAAGATGTATGTTCCCTATGATGAAAAACGTAAGATCATCCCGCAGGACGACAGTTTTCTAGACCGGGAACCCTGGGACTTTGAGAAGACGCCTCGAGACCATTACCCGCTGCTGCTTTTTTACCATCCGCTCGACATCTATCGAAAGCAGGTGATCAAACAGGCGGATGTGGTGCTGGCCATGTTCCTTCTGGGGGATGCGTTCTCTCTGGAAGACAAGAAACGGAACTTTGAATTCTACGACCGCTTGACCACCGGCGACTCGTCCTTGTCGACCTGCGTGGAGGCAATCATCGCCACACAGGTCGGGGATATGCAGAAGGCGACACAGTATGGGATGGCGGCGCTGCTCATGGATCTAGCCGACATCGGCGGCAACGTGAAGGACGGCTGTCATATCGCTGCGATGGGCGGCGCGTGGATGATGCTGACCTACGGATTCGCCGGTATGCAGGATGATAACGGAAGCTTGTCATTCTGGCCGCGCCGCTCGCCCGAGGATAACGCAATCCTGCGGATTCCCCTGACCTATCGGGGCCAGATCCTGGAGGTCGAGATCGGTATGGAGCAGGTGGAGTACGCCCTGCGCGAGGGCGATTCCATCGTGATCCACCATGAACGGGAAGAAATCCAGCTGACAAAGGACTATCCTGTGGCCGTCAGGCCGGTCAGTCGAAAATGGCGTGTGCGGGCAATCGCGTCAAGCTGCCCCTAATCGAAGTGACGCCGGAGGCGCCGCAATCGAAACCGGAGGCATGGCGGTTATTTGCAGTCATGCTGCCATGGCCCGTCAGCATGACAAGGCGTGCGAAATCCCCGCAAGCAAGCTTCCGCCAAAGCAACGGATCTTTCAGCCTCTTTCGCGCCTCGGGTGGTCTCGTGTAGGTAGTATCCGCAGCTTGTGGATTGATAACGTCGTTGCATACTTGCGAGCTTCGCCAAATAAACGGAACGCCTCCCATGAATGACAAAGAAGTTCTGACTGAGGCCGAAGAGCGGCGCCGCCGTCAGTCAAGCCTGCTTTCAACGTTCGAAGAGATTGCGCAAACCTCCCTGAGTTCGGTTAGTGGCGAGCGAGGAAACGGCAAGGTTTTTACCTCCCTCCAGGACTATCTCGATGGCTCCGTCTTGATCAACGGCGCTTATTGCAGGAGGAGGACCGTTCTTCTCGCCATCCACGACATGAAGGATGAGCGGGAAGCCCCGCCGGCGCTGCAAAGCAAGACGCTGTCCAAGCTGGAGCTCTGCACTTACGCCCCGTGCCGCAAGTGATCTTCTATGACGACATCGCGACGGCCATTCTCAGAATGGAGGTCGTAATC
>JBAVVQ010000807.1:0-13065 GCA_049697375.1 Rhodomicrobium sp. | reverse complement strand
GGTTGGAGCAGGCTGAGGCCGCGTTAACGCGACAGCAAGGCGATTTCGCCGAAGATCTTTCAGACAAGGGAATGCCGGCGAAAACGTAAGGGACAACTTGACAAACAGAGCCGTACAAAATGCCGGTTGTACTTGGGAGGCGCTTTTTCGGGATGCGCGGGGTTGCTTGGGGGAACGAGCCTATGGGAATGAAGTGGTATTACGCGGAAAACGGTGAAAGGGCAGGACCGGCCACAAGTGAGGAGATCGTAAAGCTTATTGAGCGTGACGACGCTCAACCAATCTTGATCTGGGCCGAGGGCTTGGCTGGAGGCGCCGAGGCGGAAGCAACAAAAGCGCCGGAACCCAAGAAAGCAACGCTGGCGCGCCGGGCGCGCAACGAGCTGATCGAATATCTGGCGATTGCCGCTTACCTGGCCGTCTGTTTCGCAGCCTTGCTCTTTTATAAAGCCGCCATCCTCGACAGCGAAGGAGTTGATACGACCCGCATCGGTCTGGCGATTGTAAAGGCGCTCATCCTCGGGAAATTCGTGCTCAGTCTGGAGCATCTCAGAATTGGCCACGGGCGAAAGTCTGCTCCGTTCCTTGTTTTAAACATCGTGAAAAAGGCCTTGGTCTTTACGTTTCTGCTATTCCTTCTCACCGTCGCTGAAGATGTAATCATCGGCTACTTCCATGGCGCGGACGCCCGCGACGCAGTCAAGGGGATAGGAGGAGGAACGCGGCTGCAAGCGCTGGCGACGGCGCTGCTCATGTTTCTGGTTTTGATCCCTTATTTTGCCTATCGGGACATCGCGGCGACGATTGGCGAGGAAACGCTCTCAAAGCTTCTGTTCACCCGGCAGCCACCGCCAAACCCGTTACACGCGAATCAGTCTTAAAAGAGCGGCGTCGGGCGAGGGCGCCTTAGTCGAGCCTTTGCCCGAGGCGCCCCGCCAAATCCTGGATATACTGCCAGGCGACGCGGCCGGAGCGGGAACCGCGGGTCATCGACCATTCCAGCGCCTCGGCCCGGAGCCGCTCCGGCGGAAACTTCAGCTCGTAATGCTCCGCGTAGCTTGTCACCATGTCGAGATAATCCGCCTGGCTGCAATTGTGGAAGCCGATCCACAGCCCGAAGCGGTCCGAGAGTGAAACCTTCTCCTCTACAGCCTCGCCCGGAGTGATTGCGGTCGCGCGCGCGTTTTCCATCATCTCGCGTGGCATGAGGTGACGGCGGTTCGATGTCGCGTAGAATATGACGTTTTCCGGGCGGCCTTCGATCCCGCCTTCGAGGACAGCCTTCAGAGACTTATAGGACGTATCGTCGGCATCGAAAGAAAGGTCGTCGCAAAAAACGATGAAGCGCTGCGGGCGGTCCCGCAGATTTGACAGGCACCTGGGCAGGCTCGAAATATCTTCTCGATGGATTTCGATAAGCTTGAGAGCCGCCTTTCCCTGCCGGGCTGCGACCTCCGCATGAACGGCTTTCACGAGCGAGCTTTTCCCCATGCCGCGCGACCCCAACAGGAGCGCATTATTGGCAGGCAGGCCGCGCGCAAAGTTCTCCGTATTGGCGAGCAGAATGTCCCGCATGCGGTCGACTGATTTCAAAAGCGCAATGGGCATTCGGTTCACATGCGCGACGGGCGCGAAGCGATTCTCGTCAGTCTGCCAGATAAATGCTTCGGCCGCTTCGAACTTCGGGACAGGAGGTTCGGCCGGCGACAAGCGTTCCAGCGCTTCCGCGATCCTTAAAAGGGTGGCTTCAGGCGAATGCGAGTTCTTGGGCATTGCGGCACATGTTGAAAGCCGGGATTATGGCGGGCAGGCCTGGAAGAGACGCGTACTATGCGCTATTTTACCACTGACGCAACGCCGCATTGCAGAAGTTGCTAACTCTGAGCAAGCCGCTATAAGACGGCAATGCTTGCACCGGCGCGTTTCTGGAACACGCTGAATTTTTTCCGCTCACCACGGGGCCTCTTGATGATTACTCCTGCATTCGCTCAAACCACAGGCGCTGGCGGCAGCGATATTTTGGGACTTTTCTTCCCGCTGATCCTTGTTTTCGGCATTTTCTATCTCTTGGTTTTCAGGCCCCAGCAGAAGCGGATGAAAGAGCACCAGGGGATGATCGATGCGGTGAAGCGTGGCGATACGGTGGTGACGACAGGCGGGATCATCGGCAAGGTTATTCGGGTCGCCGAAGGCGAGTTAAGGGTGGAAATCGCCGATGGCGTTCAGATCCGCCTTGTGAAGGGTTCGATCAATGAGGTGCGCGGCAAGGGCGAGCCCGTGAAAGAGAAATCGAAGGCCGAGCCGCCGAACAAGTCCACCACGTCCGAGGGGGACGAAAGCGGGAAGCAGCCCGCCGCCTAGGCCAGTTTAGCCGCGAGCCGCTAAGCCGGCAGCGCATCAAAGGAACAAACCTTCATGTTTGGCTTCTCGTTGCACTTCTCGCGCTGGGGCGCGTTGCTAACGCTTTTAATCTCGCTTGGTTCGGTCGTTTTGGCTCTGCCGAACGTGATTCCGCTTTCAACCTACGATAGTCTGCCAGCATGGGCGCAGCTGCCTCGCATGCCGCTCGGACTCGATCTTAGGGGCGGGACGCACCTCCTCTATCAAATCGACACGGCGCAGCTCCGCAAAGACTGGCTGCAATCGATCCAGAGCGACACTCGCCGGGCGCTCAGCGAAGAAAAAATTGCGCATTCCGGTGTCGTGATCGCAGGCAATTCTGTCCGCATCACCTTGAGAGACCCGGATAAAATGCAGGCCGCGCTGACCCGGCTCAAGGCTCTGGCGCAGCCATTGTCCACATCGCTTCTCACGGGCGCGAGCAGCGGCGCAGGCATGGACCTCTCGGTCCAGGGCGGCGAAAATGGCGTCATCACCATCGAGCCGACTCCGGCCGGGATGCAGCACCGCGTCGAGAACGCGATCACCCGTTCCATCGAGGTCATACGGCGCCGCGTCGACCCGACGGGCACGACCGAGGCCACCATCCAGGCGCAGGGCGGAGCGAACGGCAAAGACCGCATTCTGATTCAGGTGCCCGGCCTGGCGCCGGAGGAGGTCAAGGCGCGCGTCGGCACGACGGCGAAACTCACCTTCCAGCTTGTCGATACGTCCATGACCGCGGAAGATGCGGAGGCTAATGGCGTCCCCCCCGATGATGTGCTGTTGCCCGACGCGGAGCGTCCTGGCCACAAAATTCTCGTTCATAAGGAGGTGCTCGTCAGCGGCGACGATCTTGTCAATGCCTATGCAGGATACGACAACCGGGCGGGCGGAGTGGGCGAACGGGCCGTCGATTTCGAGCTGAACAGCAAGGGCGCAACCGCTTTCGCGCGGGTGACGCGCGATAATATTGGCAAGCCCTTCGCCATCGTCCTCGATAATCAGGTGAAATCCGCGCCTGTGATCCGGTCTGAGATCCCCGGAGGGCGTGGCCAGATCACGGGGAATTTCAGCCAGGAAGATGTGAACAGGCTCGCCTTGCTGTTGCGGTCCGGTGCGCTCCCAGCCGCGCTCTCCATTATCGAGGAACGCTCCGTCGGCCCGAGCCTAGGCGCGGATTCGATCGAGTCCGGAAAAAGGGCGGCGATTGCCGGGTTCATCGCGGTTTCAGCTCTGATGATCGCGGGATATGGGCTTTTCGGTCTCTTCTCGATTTTCGCCCTTGTCATTAACATCGCCATCATAATGGCTTGTCTTTCCCTGTTTCATGCGACTCTCACCTTGCCGGGCATCGCCGGCATGGTGCTTACCATGGGCGTGGCCGTTGACGCCAACGTCCTTATTTACGAGCGAATACGCGAAGAAATGAAAGCGGGCCGAGGCATCGTCACATCCATCGAGGCCGGGTTCGACCGCGCCTATGGCACGATCATCGACTCGCATTTGACGGCCCTTCTCGCGGCCCTCATCCTCTATGCCTTCGGTTCAGGCACGGTGCGGGGTTTTGCCGTCACCCTTTCTTTCGGTATCGTAAGTTCCCTTTTTACCGCCATCACTGTTACACGCCTGATGGTATCGACATGGCTGCGCGAGACGCGGCCCACCGTTCTAGAAATTTAAGCGCTAAGCGAGCCCTCAAGCCATGTTGCTGAAACCACTATTCCGCCTTCCTCAGAAGATGAACTTCCATTTCGTGAAGTACTTCCAGCTGTGCTTCGCGCTTTCGATCGTCGCCATTGTTGGGACCGTCATTCTCCTTTTTACGAACGGCTTGAACTTTGGTATCGACTTCAAGGGCGGCACGCTGATGCAGGTGCAGACGCCGACAGCGGTGGATGCGCCTCAGCTCAGGACAACGCTCCACGGACTTGGCGTCGGCGAAATCCAGCTCCAGAACTTTGGAAAGAGCGACGAGCTTCTGATCCGCTTCCCCGAGCAGGAGGGTGGGCCGGAAGCGCAGAAAGTCGCTGCCGACAAGGTGCTCGAGGCGCTGCCCGTGGGCACAAAGGAACTGCGCCGCGAGCAAGTCGGAAGCACCGTGTCCAAGGAGCTCATCAATTCAGCGATCTGGGCGCTCGTGCTCACGAATCTCGTGATCTTCGCCTATGTCTGGTTTCGCTTCGAATGGCAGTTCGCGTTGGGAGCAGTCATATCCCTTGTGCATGACGTCATGGTCACACTTGGGGTCTGGTCGCTGTTCCAACTCGACTTTGATTTGACCATCGTCGCCGCGCTGTTGACCATTTTGGGCTATTCCATCAACGACACCGTCGTCATCTATGACCGTATCCGCGAAAACTTGCGCAAGTATAAGCGTATGCCGTTGCGCGATCTCCTGGACTTGTCCGTGAACGAGACGATGTCGCGGACCATCATGACCGTCGGTACGGTCCTGATGGCGCTGATTGCGCTTTACTTCTTCGGCGGCGAGGTCATTCGCGGGTTCACCTTCGCGATGCTTTTTGGCGTTCTTGTCGGCACCTATTCGTCGGTCTATATCGCAGCGCCCTTCCTGATCCTGATTGGGGTCAAGCGTGATTGGAGCGGGGTGGAAAAAGGCAAAGCCAAGGTGGCGCAGCCCGGAGCTAAGCCAGGCCGCCCGGAACCGAAATCCACTCCGAGCCCAGCTGCAACGAACGCAGAACCGGCGCTCCTCGACGGCAATGGCTTGGAAGTGAACGGCGCCGTTCCACAGAGCATCGGATTTTCAGCGTCAATTCCTCTAGGAGAGGTGGAAGAGGCAGCGCCTCCGCTGCCGGCCGCGGCGCCGCGCAAGCCTTCTAGCCAAAGGTTTCCGAAGAAAGGTAAGGGGCAGGCGAGGGCAGGCGGGGGACGCTCTAAAAGGCGCGGCTAGGCTGCGCCGGCCATCGCCGTGGGCAACTCGTTCGAAAGGTTAGGTTCGAGAGCGCCGCTTTCGCTGACACCAAGCGGCGCGCTTCAGTTGGGCGGCGTCGTTCACAGTGGCGCGCTCCTGATCTCCTCGACAGACGTCTATGCGTGGGATCTCGCCAATATCGCGGGCGCGGAGGCTGACATTTTGAACTTCCTCGATACAAACGAAAGGCAGCGTGGCGAGTTTCTCTTGCTCGGCACTGGAACGGCGCTCGCCTTTCCACCGCCTGCGTTCAGGGCGGAGATCGATCGGCGCGGCTTGGGCCTTGAGACGATGGACACCAGCGCCGCCTGCCGCACTTACAACGTTCTTGTCGCGGAAGCGCGCAGATTTACGGCGGCGCTCCTTCCCCTTGCGAACGTGCGGGCCGCCTGATTTTCGGCGCTGCTATTCCATTGGTTTTTGATAAAGTTGCTTTCATTGACCTTTTATTGAAGTAAAGTTACAAATTTCCGGTGACTCGTTGGCGCAATATTAATGCGATATACGAGGGCGCCAACTTGCCTCGGGTTGTACGGGCATTTTAGAGTCGATCAGCATTTCCGCCCATAATCGAATCCGGTTAAGGGGTGGTGATCTCAGGGTTGTCGCGTGACTTGGAGCGTCTTTGTTGATCTCGGACGACGCAAGACAAAGAAAACTTGACGAGAAGACCACAGCAGCTCTTGTCAGGGAGCGGGATCGCGACCGCTATTGGAGCGCCCTGTTCGCGCCAAGACCCAATCGGGCGGCCCTTCTCGCGCTTTATGCCTTTAATGCTGAGCTGGACCACATCCCGGCGCTCGTTTCGGAGCCCATGGCTGGCCAAATCCGCCTGCAATGGTGGCGCGACGCGGTGGATTTTGCGACGCCCGGATCTAGAACGGGGAACCCTGTAGCCGACGCTCTTTCCGCCCCGATCATTCAGTACAATCTCCCCAAGGATCGCCTCATAGGCATGGTCGATGCCCGCGTTCCCGCTATGTTTGACGATCCGCCTGCGGACGACAAAGCCTTGAAGGCCTCTCTGCGCGAGACCGAGGGCGCGGTCTTCGAATTGGCGGCCGCCATCCTCGGTGAAAGAGGCGCCGCTGCAAAAGAGGCGGCGGCATCTGCCGGGGTTGCTTATGGATTGACAGCAATGTTCATCAAGCTTCCCTTTTTAGCCTCGCGCCAAAAGGTATTCTTGCCGTCTTCATACGTGGTGAGCCGGGGAATTGATCTGGCAGCCATCCACAGGGGCGAGACAAGCGATAGCTTTGGGGCGGCCCTTGCCGACCTCCGGGGCGTCGCCAGCCGGGCGCTGCAGCAATTCCGCGCCAGGGAGGCGGATCTCGTCCCCTCGGCTTGGCCGGCTTTCCTTCCGCTGACGCTCGTCAAACCTTATCTAAGAGCAATGGCCGCGCCCGATTTTGATCCTCTCCATACCGCCGTTGCGATCAGCCCCTTACGCCGGTTCTGGCGGATTTGGCGGGCGGCGCGACGCGGGCGGCTTTGAAAGCAATCATGACCGCCTCACAGACGACGAACACAAAACGCTTTTACACCGCCGCCACAGTCGCCGACCGCGAAAATGGAAGCTTCGGCATCGAGCTTGATGGGCGCCCCGTCAAAACCCCTGCTGGTCGCGCGCTGTCTGTGCCTTCACGGGCGCTCGCCGAAGCCATCGCCGAAGAGTGGAACGCCCAAGGGGATAAAATCCTGCCCGCCAGCCTGCCGCTCACGCGTCTTGCGAACAGCGCAGTCGATGGCGTTGCGGTCAGGGAAGGGGAGGTGGCGGAGGACATTCTGAACTATGCGGCTTCGGACCTTCTTTGCTATCGCGCTGAGGCTCCGGCGGGGCTCGTAACGGAGCAGGCGCACCTATGGGACCCGATCCTTGACTGGGTTCTCGCCGAATATGATGCGCCATTCAATATCGGAACGGGCGTAAAGCACCTGGAGCAGCCCGCAGCCTCCCTGGAGGCTGTCCGCAAGGCGATCTCGGCGTTCGGTCCATTCCGGCTTGCTGCGTTGCATGCGATGACGACGCTAACGGGCTCGGCGCTTATCGCGCTGGCCCGCGCGAAAGGCTTTCTTGACACCGGCGCTGCATGGGCGGCTTCCCTTGTCGACGAGAATTGGCAAGCCTCTCAATGGGGCGAAGACTTTGAAGCCGCTCAAAGACAGAAAGCGCGCTTTTCCGAATTTTCGAATGCCTCCCGGTTCTTCGACCTTGCTTGATTTTATTTCGTCCCAAGTAAGGGCAGATTGTCATCGCGATGATGCGGTGAGGCCTCGACGCCGCGCTGAGGTCAGGCAACCTCCACATTATCGATCAAACGCACGCTACCCAGATAGACGGCTGCCAGAAGGCGCGCGCGGGCGTGCGCCGAGTCTTCTTCTATAGGCATCAGGGTGTCGCTATCACGCAATTCGAGATAGTCGATCCTGAAGCCGGAATGTTCCAACCTGGCCTTGCCCTGCGTCATGGACTCGCGCACTGGGCGTCCTGAGGCGAGGTCTTTGGCGACGTCACGGAGGATGGCGTAAAGCTGAGGGGCAACGCTGCGTTCGCTCGGATCAAGATAGACGTTGCGGGAGGACATCGCCAAGCCGTCGCCCTCGCGAACAATCGGCCCCGGCAGGATGGTGATCGGAAACGCCAGATCCCTCACCATCCGCTTTACGACGAGAAGCTGCTGATAGTCCTTCTCGCCGAAAACGGCTACGTCCGGCAGGCATTGCAGGAAAAGCTTGGCGACAACGGTTGTAACCCCCGCAAAAAAATGCGGCCGCGAAATTCCCTCAAGCGTTTGCGTGACTCCTGCCACCTCTACGCGCGTGGAGAAGTCGTGCGGGTAAATCTCGTCGACTTCCGGCGCGTACATGGCGTCCGGCTGCGCGCTCAGAAGCTTGCGCCAGTCGCGCTCCTCGCTGCGAGGGTAGCTGTTATAATCTTCATGCGGCGCAAATTGCGTGGGGTTCACGAAGACGGAAACGACAACGCGGCTTGCGTGCTTCTTTGCGAGCCGGATAAGCGAGAGGTGGCCATCGTGGAGGCTGCCCATGGTCGGAACAAGGGCGACGCGCTGACCGCGCCGACGCCATTGCTGCACGGTCTTGCGCAGCTCTGTTGCAAAACGGATAACCGGTAATCGCGTGCTCATCCCGCCCGCCAGTCCCCACCAACGGCATAGCCATAAACAGGACGCACTAGGAATGGTGAGCCCGGCGCGGCTCTATGCGCCGAAGCTCCGCCTACAATCCGGCGCTCAGTTCGCCTGCCCGCTGCGGACCGAAACATAAGTCCGGCCGCGCGCCTTGGTCTTGAACTCCACAACGCCCTCGCGTTCAGCGAAGATCGTGTGGTCGCGCCCAAGGCCGACGCCTTCGCCGGGATGCCACTGTGTGCCGCGCTGGCGCAAAATGATGTTCCCAGGAGCAACCTGTTCGCCGCCGAACTTTTTGACGCCGAGGCGGCGGCCTTCGGAGTCGCGGCCGTTCCGGGACGAACCGCCTGCTTTTTTATGTGCCATGGTTTTTCGCCTTTAAAATCTCGAAGCTACTCGCTTGTTTCGGCCTCTTTCGCGCGCGGCTCTTTCGCAGCCGCAGGCGCCTCGGCGGCGGATGCTTCCGCGGGCTTTACCTTCGCTGCTTTCGCCGGAGCCTTGCCGTCGGTCAGGATTTCCAGGATGCGGACCGTGGTCAATTCCTGGCGATGGCCCCTTTTGCGCCGATAGTTCTGGCGGCGCTTCTTCTTAAAAATAATGATCTTCGGCCCGCGTCCCTGTTCGACCACCTCGGCCGAGACGGTGGCGCCTGAAACAAGCGGCGCGCCGACTGTCGGGCCGCCTTCGCCCGCAACCATCAACACATCGGAAAAGCTGACCGGCTCGCCTGCGGCGCCTTCGATCTTCTCAATTTGTAGCACGTCCTGCGGGGCAACCTTATATTGCTTGCCCCCCGTGCGGATCACCGCGTACATGGAGTCCTCTTTCGTTCTTCGAACGCACCGATCGGCGCCGCCAGGGGCGGTCTTTGTTCTCTCTTAGCGGGAGATAGGCCTTAGGTTGCGCAATTTCACCTATACGGCTGCGCCGGATTTATCGGGTAAACCGGCGCCAATGTCAACGTCCAGCATTCCGGGAGTCCACGGCATGGAGAAAGACCGGCTTCTTGCGTTCAGCGACGGCGTCGTCGCCATCATCATCACGATCATGGTTCTGGAGCTGAAAGTCGCTCACGGGTCGAGCTTGAAGGATTTGGCTGGCGTTCTGCCAACTTTCCTGAGCTACGTCTTAAGCTTTGTGTATGTGGCCATCTATTGGAATAATCACCATCATCTGCTCTACACCGTAAACCGGGTCGATGGGCTCATTTTGTGGGCCAATACGCATTTGCTGTTCTGGATTTCGCTGGTGCCGTTCGCAACGGCCTGGATGGGCGAAAACCATTTTGCGAAACTGCCGACGGCCGTTTATGGGGTGGCTCTCCTCATGCCCGCTCTCGCCTATTTCTTCCTTCAGAAGGCGATTCTTCGCCGGGAAGGGCAAGACTCCACGCTCGCCGCGGCCTTGGGGCGGGACTTCAAGGGAAAGATTTCTCCCGTCCTCTACGTGGCCGCCATCGCTCTCTCTTTCGTCAGTCCACTTCTTGCAGGCATCATTTACGTGTCTGTCGCCGTGATGTGGCTCATCCCCGACAGGCGAATCGAGCGCGCGCTGGCTGAATGAAGGACTGAGCGAAGCGCTTGAGGATTTCCCTCGCAAAGACTAAAAGCGGCCACGGTTACCGGACGGGATAGGCGATGGTGCTCAAAAGCGCGAGCGCTGGCTGGCGCGAATCGAGCCGCGTGTGTTGGACGACGACGGGAACGCTCGATACGATCACGCTCGAATAGTCGGTGTCTTCCGGGATCGGCTCCGGGTCTTTCAAATCGTTGAAGCGGACGTGACGCGTGCGCCGCGCGGGCACCCTGATCGCATAGGGACCGGCAGGTTCCCGCTCCGCAAAGTAGACCGTGATCTCGACATCGGCGTCGGCATCTCCGGCGTTCAGGATGCAAACGGCTTCGTGGCTTACGAACTGGCGCGTGTTTCCTGTGCTCGCTGGGGGAATGTACCCTTCCGCTATCGCCCACACGCGATGCCCGATTGCCTCAGCCATGACTTGCATCTCCCTCTTCAGCGCAGGCTGAACAAATGGGGATCGGGCTTGTTCCGGAGGTCCTTTCGCTTCCGGTCGCTCGTCGGCGCAGATTTTGTATACAACTTGTGAATGGCGTCATTGGCTTGTCAACTTGTCCCTGACGTTTTCGTCCGCATTTCTTCTTCTGAAAGATTTTCAGCGAAAGCGCCTTTCCGGCAGGTTAATGCCGCTTAAGCCCGCGCCAACCCCTGATAAATATGAGGAAAAAGACCGAATGGGCGCCATCGCGGCCCCTGCGCCGCAGCTTTTCCGGCCGCACGCAGGCGTTAACTCCCGACGCCGGAACATATTTAACGGACATTTGCTCGTCCCAGTAAATGAAATAATTCCGGCATTAAATTTAATTTAATGGCCGATTTGTTAACGATAAAAGATCAATGAGTTTCAATGCCTTACAAAAATCTATCCGGTCCGGTCGAGGGACTGCAGCGCTCCTCCCCTCTCGCCGAATAAACTAACTTTTAACCAAACTCATGACCGGAAATAAATCCGGGGCGGTCCTGTTAACCACTTTTGTATTAACGCTCGGCGCGGCAACGAGCCGTTTACGCGCCGCGGTAGCTTTTGCGCCATCGTCGCCGCGCGCCAGAGCCATCCTTTGAGATACTCAAGCGCGCGGCTAAGCCGCAGCTATTGCCCTTCGTGCTCCTTCAACTTCTCCTCAACCTGGCGCTTGACCGCCTCAAGGTTGAACGAGGCGGGCGCCTGCATGGGTGGATATTCGACGGCGGTCTGCGCCAGTGCCGCGACGCGCTGTTGCACCAGCACGAAGCGCCAAAACTCACGGGCGTAGAAATCGTTCATGTAACCCCCGCCCATGCTGTTCAGCGACTCGCCGCGAAGGGACGGTGTCCGCTCGAACGGGTCCTGACGGATGTTGACGATCGTCGGCATGTCCGTCGTGACCTTCTCGCCCGGCCAGCCCCAGGGTTGCTGATAGAACTGGAACTTCATGTCGTCGATGCGGATGGCTCCGAGCGCTGGTCCTCCAAAGTAGAAAAGCTCGTGCCTTGCCGATGGCCCCTTGCCTAGGAGCAGATCCATCTGGTTGTAACCATCCAAATGATTCTTGTAGGTGCGGTCGCCGAGTTTGGCGCCGTTTAAGAGTTGCTTGGTAATATCGGTATTGCCCGCCGCGGCCGCGAGCGTTGGCAGCCAGTCGAGGCCGGAAAAGATGCCATTCTGGATCGCGCCCGGCTTGATCTTGCCCGGCCAGCGAATGATGGCGGGAACGCGGAAACCGCCCTCGAAAACGGTGCCCTTGGTGGCCCTGAACGGTGTCATGCCGCCATCCGGCCAGGTAAAGACTTCCGCCCCATTATCGGTGGTGAAAATGACGATGGTATTGTCCGCTTCGCCGATATCCTGCAGATGCTTGAGCAGACCGCCGATCGAATCATCCATCTGGGCCATGCCGGCCTCTTCGAGGCCGTAATTACTCTCTGGCGTCATCTCAGCCTGATACTTCGGCGGAATGTAAGTGAAAACATGCATCCGCGTCGTATTGTGCCAAATGAAGAATGGCTTGCCGTCCTTTTTCGCCTTGTCCATGAACCCATTGGTGTGCTGGACGAGGACCTCGTCGAAGGTCTCCATGTCATATTTGGCTTTGCGGCCTTCCTGCCAGTTCTGGCGTCCCGCCATGTTGGGGAAGGGCGCCAACGGGCCTTCATCGACGATTCGTTGCTTGCCGATCTTGCCCCAGCGCGGCTGCTCGGTTTGATCGTCCGTGTCCGTCGCCCAGGAATGCACGAGATCGCGTGGGCCGTATTTGTCGATCCAGTCTTGCGGGTAGTCGTACCAATAAGGGTCTGACATTGCGTCGAGGTGGTACAGATAGCCGAAAAATTCGTCGAACCCGTGCACCGTCGGCAAAAACTTATTCAGATCACCCAGATGGTTCTTTCCGAACTGGCCTGTTTCGTAGCCGAGCGACTTCAAGACCGTCGCGAGTGTAACGGCCTTGTCCGGCATGCCGACATCGGCCCCGGCCTGCCCGACGGTGGTTAGCCCGGTCCTGATCGGAAGCTCGCCCGTGATGAAGTTGGCCCGCCCCGCTGTGCAGCTTGCCTCCGCGTAATAGTCGGTGAATCGCATTCCCTCCGCGGCGAGCTTGTCCAGATTCGGCGTCTTGCCCGACATTATTCCTTGATGATACGCGCCAACGTTGAACCAGCCGACATCGTCGCCCATGATCACGAGGATATTGGGCTTCTTCTCCCCTTGGGCGAATGCTTGCGGCGTCAACGTCGCCATGGGAAGCAGTGTGACCGCTGCGGCCAGCAGCATCACACGCTTGAGGCGTGAGACTGAAACAGACATACCAACGCTCCGACTGAATTGACGTTATAGAGAGGTACTTTTCTAGTTTAGTTTGGAATTTTATTAAAACACAAGTCATTGGCATTCACGAATCACCAATCCGAAATCATGCTTAAGCTTGGGCGGTGACTGAGAGCAAAAATTATAAGGAGAACTTCAGGCCCGAAAGCGTGCGCCGCCATCAGTCCAATTGTCTGAGTTCGTCTCGCACTGCCAGGATGCTGAAAAGCGATGTCGCC
>JBAVVQ010000806.1:0-1759 GCA_049697375.1 Rhodomicrobium sp. | reverse complement strand
CTTCGCTTTTGTGGCTTTGGCAAGCGCGAGGCCTGTAGCGAAGCCTTCGAGATATTGCTTCTGGTCCGCGGTAAAGTTAGCCGTAATTATTACTCCACGCCCCCTGATTGGACTTATTCCGCCGCAGCGGGCAAGCTTGCGCGGACCGGGGCCGTCGAGATTGTCTTTGTCGCTCCATTGACGCGCCAATAGGCGCCAGCCATGAAAAATGCCCCGGCAATTGCATTTCCGAGCGTAACCCAGGCCAGGTTATGGGCCATGCCGCTAAAGCTGACGCTTGCTGGATGATTGCCAAGTAGCGCGACCGCAAAAATCGTCATGTTCGCGACGCTGTGCTCAAAGCCACAGGCAATGAACGCAAACAGGCGCCAGAAAATCAGGATGCACTTGGCGGCGTCGCTGGTTGCGCGGGCGCTCGTCCACAAGGCCAGGCACACAAGCCAGTTGCAGAGAATGCCACGAGCCACGAGGGCCCCAGCAGGCGAGTTCATTTTATAGGCGCTGACATTGAAGATGAGATCGGCGCCCTCCTTCAGGATTTGTCCTCCGCCGCCCTGATAAAAGAGCCAAGCCAAAATCACGGAGCCCGCCAGATTGCCGATCCAGGTCAGGAGCCAGGAGGCGCTCAGGTCGCCCCAGCCCACGACGCCGCGCAGCAGCCCCAGGGTCATCATCATTGTGTGACCGGTGAAGAGTTCCGAACCAGCGAAGACGACAAGCGTCAGCGCGACGCCGAAAGACGCGCCCATCGCAAGGCTACGAACCGAGGGATCGATTGTTTGCCCGATGGTGAAGATCAACAGAATGCCGACGCCGACATAGGCGCCAGCCATCGCGGAAGCGATGAGGAAGCCCGCCAGGTTGGACCGCATGGCTTGCGCCTTGCTCGCGGCGAGATCGGCGAAAAGGTCGAGCGTCTTTTGGTACATGCTGGCTATTCTCCTTAAGACTACCCTTCCAGGCCGGAACCCTGCTTATCGGGGGAGCGGCGCTCAATGCGGTGGGTCGCGCTCTTGAACGAAAAGCGGGATGGGTCGACGGTGACTTTGTTGAATGCAGCAAATCGCGTGCCAGCCTGTCCTGCTTGTCGAGGACGTTATTCCCCAATCGGCGGCGCCTTCGAGTGTTCTAGGAAACTTGCGTATTTCTGCTGTAACTCAATGCACGCCGTGCGTTTTGTGTGCAGTCTTGAAGCACGCCAGCGGCCTTGCGAAGGGGATGGGTTTCTCGGCTTTGAACTCGGAAAAGAGCAGATATATTGGAGCCGCACTTGGCGGCTCATGGCCCTTCTCGACGAGGAGCTTCGTTCGGGCTCACAGGCGTATAAGTGTCTTTCGGGAGCAAACCCCTCGCCTTGAGGCGATATGATGCTTTAGCCGGCTTTAGCCGACAAGTTTGCGAAGCAAACCGAACCCACAGCTTGTCGCTGAGGGTTCGGTTTAGTTTTTCAGCGCCTCAACCGGGGGTCCTATTGGATTTTTTTGCCGTCCGGGCCGAACTGCTTAAGATAGGCCACAAGATCATTGACCTTCTGTTCGTCCTTCAGACCGGCAAAGGCCATTTTCGTTCCCGGCACCTTCGCCTTCGGGTCTTTGATATATTCCCGGAATGTCGCCTCGTCCCAGGTCAGGCGCACCACCGCCGGACGCCGCCTCAATTGGCTGAAGAACAAAGCCGAATGTCTTGGCGCGCCGATGCAGATTTTCGACCACCCGCTGACGGTACCGGGTGTCGTAGAAGGACGCACCCGGGTCGACAT
>JBAVVQ010000805.1:0-7537 GCA_049697375.1 Rhodomicrobium sp. | reverse complement strand
TTATCAAACCGGCTTGACGAAATACCAGGAACGGCTACGCGCGATCTCGTTCTACGGCCTTCGCCATGTGCTCGATGCTGGCTGCGGCTTCGGCCAATGGACCCTTTCTCTATCCGGGCTGAATGAGGCGGTCTCGGCTTGTGACATTTCGCCGGCGAGGATTTCAGCTTTGCAAGAGCTGGCGCTGGCGCTTGGAAAAAAGAATATCGAGGCGGAAGTCTCGTCTTTGGAGCCTCTGCCTTATCCAGATGCGCATTTCGACGGCGTATTTTGCTATTCTGTCCTCCCGCTGGTCGGGTGGCGGGAGGCGTTGCGAGAAATTCATCGCGTCGCAAAGCCAGGCGGCATCATCTATGTCAATGCCAACGCCATTGGTTACTATGCCAATCTTTGGCTCAATCGGCCGAATGAAACCGAGGGCTATGATGCTCGCATGCAGGTGGCCGACGCCTTTGTGCAGACGCTCGAGTATGAGCGCACAGGTAAGTTTCGGGGCGGCTGCCTGATGATCGCTGAGGAAGATCTGATCTCGTTCCTGGCCGGCCTGGGCTTTGAACAGATCATGAGTGGCGGCGAGGGGACGTTGCGCCTTGGAGCAGGCGGCGCTTGCCCTTCGCCCTTCTTCGAGTCGCAGTATTATGGCTTGCCCGGAGTGTATGAGGTCCTTGCACGAAAGCCATTGCTTCAGGGAACCCGCCAATGAAAATTGTCTTCGTTGGAGGATCGAATAACAATAACTTTGCAATCGTACGCTATCTGCGCGCTCGCGGCGTCGACGCACATTTGAGGCTTTTCAAGTCCGACCCGCCTCACTTCCATCCGGCCTGCGATACCTTCTCAACGGGGTTTATGGACTATACCGAGACATTCGACTGGAGCCGGCCTTGGGTGTTGGCCCAGTCATCTCGCCGCCAGATATACGCGGATCTGGCTCAATTCGATGTTGTCGTTGGATGCGGGTGGCTGCCCGCCTTTGCCGCCGCTGCCGGGCGTCCGATCGACATTCTTGTGCCCCACGGCTCCGACATCGCGCAATCCAGCGCCTATCGCTTTTCCGCGAAAAATATCGGCGAAAACATCATGATCCGCTACCAAAGGAAGGGGCTGAGGGACGTGCGCGTCGTTCATATGTCGCCTACGATACCGGCCTATGAACAGCGGATCCGCACCTTTATGCCGGCGGCCGAGCGCTGGCTCGAAGGGCTGCCCCTCATTTATCATTCAGAGTACGACTTTGCCTGCGGTGAGCAGCCATCAAACAGAATGCCGACCCACTGGTCGGACGTTTTCAATGCAGCTCGATCGTCGAGCGATTTTCTGGCCGTGGCTCATTCCCGGCATTACTGGAGCGCTCCCCCGAGCGACCCGAACCATAAGGGAAACGATAAGTATCTTCGGGGCTGGGCTCAATTCCTGGCGCGAAATCCAAAGCTGAAGGCCAAACTCGTAACCTGTGAGTACGGCCCCGACGTCAAGCAATCCAAGAGACTGATCGCGGACCTTGGAATATCGGATAGCATCATATGGCTGCCGCAGCTGTTCAGAAAAGACATCATGTACGGGCTTCATCTTTGCGATGCGGTTATCGGAGAGTTCACGCATAGCTGGTCGACGGGCGGCGTCATTCTTGAGTCTGCGGTCAGCGCAAAGCCCCTCATCACACATCGTAGCGATGAGCGCCTCCACGGCGGCCGCTATTTTAGCGTTCTCAACGCATACAGGCCAGAGCAGATCACTACTCAACTGGAGCGCTGCGTCGAGCAGAAGGACGAATGCAACGCGATAGGACGTGAGGCCCGGGAATGGTACCAGTATTGCCTGGTGCAGCCCGCGATCGAAAAGTATTTACGGTTTTTCGGGGCTGAACACTGATTTTGCCGTGCGTCCCTCTGAGGCGAAGCCCCGGCCTGTTCGCCGGCGAGCGCCAGCGCCGCTTGGCGGGGCAAGGACGCGCTGAGCCGATCGTCTCGCAACACCTGAAAGCAGGCGAAACCTTATGTGCGGAATAGTGGGGGTTGCCGCGAAAAGGCCGGTTCGATCGCGAGGCTGGCTTGCGGCCGGGCGGGACGCAATGGCGCATCGCGGTCCCGACGACGCGGGCGAGTACTGGTCCGACGATGGACGTGTCGGCTTTGGCCATCGAAGGCTTTCGATCATCGACCAGAGCGCAGCCGGCCATCAGCCGATGCAGACGCCCGATGGGCAGTTTTGCGTTACCTTCAACGGCGAAATTTACAATTATACCGAGTTGAAGCGAAAGCTTGAATCTTGTGGTCACGCCTTCCGCTCATCTTCGGATACGGAAGTCATCCTTGCGGCCTACCGGCAATGGGGCAAGGATTGCCTGTCCCGCCTGCATGGGATGTTCGCGTTTGCGGTTTACGACAAGCGGGCCGCCACCGTCTTCCTGGCGCGCGACAGAGCTGGAGAAAAGCCCCTCTTTTATCGCCACGCGGGCGGGGAATTGCGGTTTGCTTCCGAACTCAAAGCCCTTCTTGCCGATCCGGAGCTGCCCCGGCGGGTCAATCGCGTTGCGCTCGATTGTTATCTGGCGGCGGGCTACATTTTCGGTGAGCACTGCATTTTGGAGGGGATGCAGAAGCTGCCGGCGGCGCACGCCCTTCTGTTCAACGCCGAAACGGGAGCGCTGCGGATTTGGCGTTACTGGAACCTTCCAGATTTCGATCCGGGAACGCCTTCACAATCTGAGGACGAACTCGTCGATAGGCTGGAGAGCTTGCTGACCGAGTCCGTGCGGCGGCAGCTTATCGCAGACGTCCCTGTTGGGCTCCTGCTGAGCGGCGGGGTTGATTCCAGTCTCATTACGGCGCTTGCGGTTCGCGCCGGACACCGGCCGAAGACCTTCACCGTCGGATTCGGGGAGTTTCCTCAGTTCGACGAGACACGGCATGCGGGCCTCATCGCAGACCATTTTGGAACTGAGCATACGGTCTTGGAGGCAGGTGAGGTAAAACCCGAACTGCTTCCCAAATTGGCGCGTCAGTACGACGAACCGATGATCGACCCATCAATGATTCCGACCCATCTCGTCAGCGAGCAGATCAGCCAGCGATGCAAGGTAGCGCTTGGCGGCGATGGCGGCGACGAGGTGTTTGGAGGGTATTACGCCGCAAGCCGCGTCGCTGCTCTGCAGCAGAAATATAGCGGCATTCCTTCGATAGCGCGCGGGGCGGCGGCCAGCCTCGCGGTCTCATGGCCCGTGGGCTCCAAAGGCCGGGATTTTCTGGCCCAGCTCGGCGCCGATCCGGCAAGCGATGTTCCCCCCTTCACGCCGTATTTCGATAAGGCTGACCGCAATCGTCTGCTCCCGCAGCATGCGGATTGGCCCTTGGCGGCTAAGGAGATTCGCCAGGCGCGCGTGCCGTCGACGCCGGATCCGGTGCAGCGCGTCACCCGTTTTGATTTCGCGAACTATATGGTAGAAGACATTCTCGTAAAGGTCGACCGCGCAAGCATGTTGAATTCGCTTGAAGTGAGATCACC
Source organism: Rhodomicrobium sp. (assembly GCA_049697375.1). GTDB lineage: Bacteria > Pseudomonadota > Alphaproteobacteria > Rhizobiales > Rhodomicrobiaceae > Rhodomicrobium. Next base: position 4,033 of record JBAVVQ010000805.1, on the reverse strand, counting down.
CTTTCTCGACGTCTCGGTCATCGAGTTCGCCTTTGGCAGCGTTCCATCTCATCTTAAGGCCACGCCCAGAGACAGGAAGATCATCCTGAAAAAGCTTGCGGCGCGCCTTTTGCCGGGGACCTTCGATATGAAACGCAAACAAGGCTTCGGAGCGCCGCTCGAGTCCTGGTTGCGGAGCGGCCCTTGGCGGCGACTCTTCGAAGATGTTCTGTTCGATCCCGGCGCAGCCTTCTCGAAACCGGAAATCGAGAAGCTTTTTCGTGGCCTGGAGACTGGCCGGTGCGTCAAAAACCAGCTGTTCGGCTTGGCGTTGTTCGAGTTGTGGCGCAAACAATATGGCGTCGCTCTTTAAGATGACCAAAGTCACCATTCGAGAACGCGAACGCGCTTCAGGAGGCGCCCGTACCTCTTCGAACCGCGGAATCGAAATCAGAGATTCGCAAAGCTCCCAGGCGCCATCAGTTCTGCTCGTCATCGACAGTTTGCGGGGGGGAGGGGCGGAAAGACAGATCAGCCAGATGGCGAACTACTGGGCCAGGAAAGGCTGGAAAGTCGCCCTGGCGAGTTGGTCGTCGAGCGACGTGCCGGATTTCTATGTCCTTGGGCCTGAAGTCATCCGCGACCATCTCGACATCTGGAGCTTCTCCCGAAAACGCACCGTCGCCCCTGTCGCTGCAGCGCGCTCCGTTTGGCGGCTTTCGCGCTTGATCCGGCGCAGAAACCCCGATGTGGTCTTGAGTTTTTCGGAAGCCAGCAATGTGCTCGCGGTGGCGGCCTGCAAGTTGACGCGGACACGCTGCATTGTCAGCAACAGGCAGAGCCCCGGGTTTGTGATGAGCGCCAAGCGGCGCTGGCGGCTTCCCGTTGCGATCGCCTACCGGAATGCCGATAGCGTGGTGGCGCAGACGAAAGCGGCGGCGGAATGGATGAATGAGAAATTCGGCCTTCGCTGCGATGTCATTCCGAATGCCCTGAGAGAACTCGCTCCGCCAGTCGCCCCTCGCAAGAAAACCATCGTGTGCGTCGGAAGGCTGGATGAGCACAAAGGCCACGACACCTTGATCCGGGCTTTCGATATCATTCGAAAGACACACCGGGATTGGCGCCTTGTGATCGTCGGCGACGGCTCAATGAGGGAAAGCCTGGAAGCACTTTGCAACGCGTTGAACATCCGTGAGTTTGTGGACTTCCCAGGCGTATCTTCTATCGTCGAGGCATGGATGGAAAGCGCCGGCATCTTCGTTCTGCCGTCACGATTTGAGGGCTTCCCTAATGTCTTGATCGAGGCGATGGCTATGGGCGCCGCCGTGATCAGCGCCGACTGCCCGCATGGACCGTCAGAGATCATTGCTGATAGCCAGGACGGGTGCCTCGTGCCAGTCGGCGATGTCGAGCAACTGGCCGCTTCTATTGCCGATCTGATCAAATCGCCGGCGCGGCGGGAAGAACTAGGCGCCCAGGCGCAGCGGGTGCGAACCCGCTACCATCAAGATGCCATCATGGCTCTGTGGGAGAGCATCGTGTTGCCTCGCCGGAACAAGCGCGCTTCATGAGTGAGCCGAACAAGCTGGGCCATGGCGGGCGACTAAGGTTTCTTGCCAAGGACGCCGCTGTCTACGGGATTGGCGGCGCGCTCACCAAGCTCTTGTCCTTGATCACTTTCCCTCTGCTTGCCCGTCACTTCTCCGTCCAGGACTTCGGCCTCATCGATCTCTTGAACACCGCTGTCCTGTTGCTATCGGTCCTGCTGGCGTTTGGTCTCGATTCCGCCGTCGCGCGCTTCTTCTACGAAAACGAAGAGATTGACTACCGCCGCCAGATTGTGAGCCAGGCGCTGACGTTTCAGGCCGCGATTCTGGCCGTCGCGTTGCCGCTCCTGTGGGTGAATACAGATGTGCTCGGCTCCTTCATCGATGCAGGCCCAAATGGCAGGATCATTTTGCATCTTCTGATCCTTCAGTCGCCGCTCTTCGTTTTGCTCGGATTTGCTCAAAGCCTGCTGAAATGGACCTTCAGAAGATGGCTTTACATGCTCATCTCGGTCGGCTCGGTTGTGATGACTGTGATTGGACTTGTCGTTGGAATTGCGTTCTTCAATTTCGGCGTTGTTGAAGTGTTCATTGTTTACCTCGCGACGCGCGCAATCTTTGCCATCATTGGGCTGTGGTGCGTGCGCCGGTGGCTGACAGTCCCTACTGGCTGGGATCGGCTTAAGGAAATGCTGCCCTTCGCGGCTCCTATCGGCGTTGTCTGCGTGATGGGCGCCCTGCTGCCCTTCATGGAGCGGAGCATGGTCCAATCGCTGCTCGGCGCCGAGGAACTTGGCCTGTACGCAGCGGGGGCCAAGGTGGGCATGCTGATCTCTCTCCCGATGGCCGCCTTTGAGATCGCCTGGGGACCGTTTGCGCTCTCCATATTCAAGGAAAAGGATGCGAGTGAAAGTTTTCGCCACGTCCTCAGAGTCTTTGCGGTTCTCATATTTATGATGGTCCTGGCTTTAACCGCGCTTGCGGGTCCGGTGCTTCAGATTTTAGGCTCTGCACGTTACGAGGGGGGCGCTGTCGTCGTGTTCGCCGTAGCGATGGGGCTGGCCCTGCAGGCGGTCGGATCAATCACCTCGGTCGGTATCGTCTTTTCGAAAAAGTCCTATCTGAAACTCTACGGCTACGGCGCGATGATCGCTGTCGCTGCGATCGCCATTCCACTCTTGTCATCGGTCTTCGGCTTTGCGGGCGTGGCCTGGGGAAGCATGTCGGCCTATCTGGCCAGGACTATTCTGGAAACCTGGTTGGCTGAGCGGGTCCATCCAATAATGTGGGATCTTAAAGCCCCGATTGCGCTCGGGTCAGTCACGCTCCTGGCCGGGGCGTTTTACCAGGCGACCTATGACGAACTCCGGCTCTTCAATGTCAGCCTTGCGCCGCTGCTCGGCATGGCGGTTCTGATCGGCGCAGCGTGGTTCCTGGTATTCGATAGCGCAGCGAGAACGCGCATGATGATCTTTATTAGGCCGAAGCGCCTCGCCTGACTGACCAAGACATGCTCTTCATCGCGTTGCTGACACTGCTGTCGCCTCTTGCCTTGGCGCTTGTCAAGGAAGATGCCGTATTGTGGGTGTATGTATTCGGAGTCGCGCAGATCGCTTTTATTTCCGCAGCTCTCAATGAATCCGCATTAGTCCGCGTGAGAAACGCAATCAGCGTTTATGCCCTCTGTCTTGCCGCCATTTCGATCGTCTCTTATAGCAACAGCATCACGATCGGAACACCGGATGAGCCCTATATCGCAAAGAGCGATGGCGAAGGCTACTTCGCGGAGGCGATGCTGCTCCGGAATGGAAATATCCTTGATCAGTTGAGCGCAAGCAGGACCAACTATCTCGGCTACCAGTTCATTCTCGCATGCGCGTTTCGCTTGCTCTCGCCTGATTTGATTATCGGGCTGCTGCTCAACAATTCGGCGCTGTTGTTGGCCGTTATTCTTCTGGCGCGGACGACTTTCATCCTTACAGGGGACCCAAGACCGGCGTTTTTCGCGAGTTTAGCGTTCATATTGACGTCGAAATTCATATTCTACGCAAATGTTCTGCTCAAGGACCCGTTCCTGACCCTTGGCGTTGCGCTGCTGGCCTACGCATTCGTGACGTTAAAGATGAGACGCGGGAGTGGAATAGCGGCCTACGGAAGCATCCTTGGAGCGGTCATGATTTTTGGCGCCATGCGGCTTCCCATGCTCGTCCTCATACCAGGCGGTTTCCTGCTCCTTGGACGGGAGGCGCTGAAAAAGGGGTGGATTCTCGTTGTTGCGGGCGTCATTGGGGCAAGCGCTCTGGCAAGCGTCTTCGCAAGCTTCACAACCCACGAATTTTCACAGGATAAGGTCGCACAACAAACTGTCCAAAACTCCCTCCTAGATGAAAAACTGCAAGCAGGCGGCGGCGGCGCAGGCGGCGTTGTCGGCCGGATCATGGGGGGGTATACGGAACTTGCGATTTGGGAGCGTGTGATTACTGTTTTCGTGCCAACGGCTATTC
>JBAVVQ010000804.1:0-2767 GCA_049697375.1 Rhodomicrobium sp. | reverse complement strand
GGGCGCGGCCGGGCCGCGGGGATACACGGATGATCGCGTCTAGAGGCCGCTCGCAGCCCGGTTGCGGTCCTGAACGTCCGCGTTGCGATCGGCGTGATCCTTGTTCAGATCCCGCTCGTCTTTGCGGATGTCTTTTTTGTCCGCATTAACCTGACCCTGCTCGGCGCGCCGCTGCTGATCCCACTTTTCAGCGCCTTCGACATTGCCATGCTCGATTGCGCGGTTTTCCCTCATCTGGTCGTGATTCCGCTCAGCGCGGGCGTGGGCCAGCTTGTTCTTGTCTTTATGAAGGTCGCGCTTATCGGAGCGGATGTCGCGGTTATCGTGGCGAATATCCTTATTCAGGCGGTGAACCTTGTCCACCTTTTGCTGCTCCGTTTGCGCCGATGCGTTGCTGACGATGCCAGCGCTGAGCGTAAAGGCTGCCACGATCGCGATCGCCAAAGCTGAACTTTTCATGTCAATTCCCTTCATGTGTCCCGAAATGGTTTCATGAATGTAGCGAAACGTTTCTGAATGCGGTCCCAACCCATTCTTCATATTCCGTTCATCTTTTACAGGTGGGCGCCTTCTTCTTGTGAAAGCCGTGGATGAATCTCAATAACCCATAAATAAAACCCTAAGGAAAAGCTCGGCTTCCACGCTATTATGGCAATTCTTGACTTTTACGATGTCGAAAATGGCTTAATCATGGACGATTGTATCTTTTGCATGTCGCTGCACTGTTCTGGTACGCTTATGCGCCTTCCGTCATAAACCTGTTGGCGCAGCCGTGCATGCTTCCGCCTGCGGCTTGTTTTTTCACGACGCTGCACCTTGCGAATAACTCTGAACCGTCCGAATTGCGGTATAAGAGCAGTGCAAACAGCACATTCAGCGGAAGGATCCGTGATGCCTTCAGTCGATACGCCCTTCATGATCACCGTTTGCGGGCTGGAAGAACTGGCTGGCCACGCCGGTCGTCAGGTGAGCCACGTCCTTTCCATCCTGGACCCGGATCAACCGGAGCCGGAGGCCTTTGGGGCCTATGGAGAGCATGCGCGGCTGGAGCTTAAATTTCATGATGTCATCGAAGAAACGCCGGGGTTCCGGGCCCCCCAGCGCCAAGACGTCGCGAAGATGCTCGCATTCGGCGAGGACATTTTGCGCGACCCCGAAAATCTGAGGCACCTTCTCGTGCATTGCCACATGGGGATTTCGCGATCCACAGCCGCTATGGCGTTGCTGCTGGCGCAGGCTCTGCCGGATGTTCCCGCAAGCGATGTGATGGCCCGCATTGTGCGTATCCGCGAAAAAGCATGGCCGAACCTTCGCATCCTCATGTTCGGTGAGGAGCAACTCGGCCGGAAAGGGGAACTGTCTTCCGCCGCCGGGGCAGTCTACCGTCTCCAGCTTGAACGCCGGCCGGAGATCAAGAACTTCTTCGTCGATGCCGGGCGAGGCCGCGAGATCGATATTGCTCTTAATGGCGCTTGAGGCCCGGCAACCAAATGCCGCAGACTGAAAGACCGCCCGGTCGAGACGGAAAGTCTTGGCAGCCTTAGCGGGGCGGGTTATTCAGAATGAAAACTGGGCTCTGGAGTTCCCATGACTATACTGTGCATCCCAACCAACCCGATTGCCGGCATGAAGCCGGGCACCAGCGGCCTGCGCAAGAAAGTAACGGAGTTCATGCAGGGCCACTACCTGGCGAATTTCGTCCAGTCGGTGTTCAACGCTGTCCGACCTCCCGAGGGCTTCAGCGGGGTCACGCTCGTGGTGGGCGGGGATGGCCGCTACTACAACGCAGAGGCCATTCAGACCGTCATCCGCATCGCCGGCGCAAACGGCGTCGGGCGTCTTCTGGTTGGCGCCAACGGAATTTTGTCTACCCCTGCCGCTTCCTGTGTCATCCGCAAGCACAAGGCCTTCGGCGGGATAGTCTTGTCGGCCAGCCATAATCCGGGCGGCCCCCACGGCGATTTCGGCATCAAGTTCAACGCGGCAAATGGCGGCCCCGCGCCGGAAAAGATCACCGACGCAATCTATGCCGAGACGCTGAAAATCACCGAGATCCTGAGCCTGAACACTCCCGATGTCGACCTCGCCCGAATTGGGAGCCACCGCGTCGGCGATACGCAGGTTGAGATCATCGATTCCGTGGCCGATTACGTTGAGCTGATGCGCGAGCTGTTCGATTTCCCAGCATTGCGCGCGGCCTTTGCGTCCGGCCTGCGGCTCGCCTTCGACGCCATGCACGCTGTCACCGGTCCTTATGCGCATGCGATTTTCGAGCGCGAACTTGGCGCGCCCGCGGGCACGGTCCGAAACGGCGCGCCGCTCCCCGACTTCGGCGGCCACCACCCAGACCCGAACCTCGTTCACGCCAAGGACCTGCTCGACCTGATGATGAGCCCCGATGCGCCCGACCTCGGCGCGGCGTCGGATGGCGACGGGGACCGCAATCTCATCATCGGCCGCGGCATCTTCATACCGCCGTCCGACTCGCTTGCAATGCTTGCGGCAAACGCGCCTTTGGCTCCCGCCTATCGCGCCGGCCTCGCGGGCGTCGCGCGCTCCATGCCAACCAGCGCCGCGGTCGACCGCGTCGCCGCCAAGTTTGGCGTTCCCTGCTTCGAGACGCCGACGGGCTGGAAGTTTTTCGGCAACCTTCTGGATGCCGGGCGCATTACGATGTGCGGCGAGGAAAGCGCGGGCACCGGCAGCAACCATGTGCGTGAGAAGGACGGTGTGTGGGCCGTGCTCTTGTGGCTGAGCATCGTCGTTG
>JBAVVQ010000803.1:0-6255 GCA_049697375.1 Rhodomicrobium sp. | reverse complement strand
GGCGCTGCCTGCTGGGGCACGAGCGTCGCTTTCCAGAGAAAATGTACTCGACGCTTGCTGGCTTTGTCGAAGCGGGCGACGACATCGAAAACGCCGTGCGCCGGGAGATCAAGGAAGAGGCGGGCCTTGATGTCGGTGAGGTGCGCTATGTGGCGAGCCAGCCTTGGCCTTTTCCGCATTCGCTGATGATCGGGTGCTGGGGCGAAGCGCTGACAGTTGCAATCGGCTTGGACAAGACCGAGATCGCGGACGCGCGCTGGTTCACCCATGAGGAGGCCGCGGCCATGCTCGCCCGCGCGCATCCCGACGGACTCTTCGTGCCGCCGCCGATCTCAATGGCGCACACACTTATTCGCGGTTTCGTCGACGGCGCATTTGCCGAATGCTGAAAAAGCAGAGGGTGAAAAAGGCGGAAAGCCAAGCTGCATCCTTCGACAAGCTCAGGACAAGGTCAAGCGATTTCAATGACTTGGACCTCATGGTGAGCCTGTCGCCATTCGGCGGCCTCACCATGAGGTCATGGGCAGCATCGCTTTTCAGCAATTTGCTAGACAGACAATTTTAGGACAAAGCTGTTTACTCTGCGATTGTGAAGCGATTCGGCTTTGCGAGCGCCAATGACAGACTCACCCGATTTCAAATATCGCGCCTTTCTTTCCTACAGTCATGCCGACATAGCCTCGGCAAGATGGCTGCATTCGCACCTTGAGAGCTTCCCTCTGCGGGGGCTCGCGGACCGCGAGACTGCGCTAGGAAAGGTTCCAAAGTCGCTGCATCCCATTTTCCGCGACCGCGATGATTTCAGCGCAGGCCTGACCTTGAACGATCAAACAACGGCGGCGCTTGATGCTTCTGCCGCCCTGATCGTCCTCTGCTCGCCCGCTTCGGCCAGAAGCAGTTACGTTAATGAGGAGATCCGACTCTTCAAGCATCGGCGCCCAGAGCGGCCGATCGTGCCGGTACTTGTGCGCGGCAAGCTCAGCGATGCGGCGCAGCAATGCTTTCCGCCCGCGCTGGGACTCGAGCTGGATGAGGCGGTTCCGGCCATCGCAGCGGACGTTTGCGATGACGGGAAAGGCGGCGGCCATGAGCTGGCGCTCGCGAAAATCGTCGCCTCGCTGATCGGCGTACCCTCAGACGAGGTCTTCAAGCGGGCCGCCCGCGTGCGCAAACGTCAAGCGATTGTCCGTGACGCTATCGCCGTCAGCGTCGTAATTCTGGCGGGCGTGGGAGCCTATTACGCCCATCCTTTAAAAAAGCAAAGCCCGGTCATGACTGAAACGGCGGCAAAATGCGCGACCCTCTTGCCCGCCGGTCAGGCTGCCGAAGGATCGCAAAACGCCCCGGACCAATGCGTCACGGCGGTCGAAGGCTATCGGAAAGACGCCACGGCTGATCCCCGCGACGGGGAAACGGCCAGACTAACCAATCAAGCCAAACCCGAAGAGGCCGAGCATCCCCAAGTCGAAGCGATTCAAAACGGGGGCGGAGGCCTCGATAGAACAGAAAAAGCGGCGGAGGGCGTCGCGGACGCCGAGCACCCCGCCATAGCCGATGCCAACAGCGCCGGATCGCAGCGCGATCTCTCCCTCTCCTATGAAAAGTCGGGTGACGAGCTTGCGGCCAAGGGTGCGCTCGCCGACGCGCTCAAAGCCTATCGCGACGGCCTCGCCATTGTCGACGGCCTCACAAAGGCCGAGTCCGAAAATGCTGAATGGCGGCTCAGTCTTTCCATATCTCACAACAAGGTGGGCGATGTGCTTCTGGCCCAGGGCGCTATCGACGACGCTTTGAAGGCATATCGCGAAAGCCTCGCCATTAGAAAGTCACTAGCCAGGGCCGATCCCGCAAATGCCGGATTACAGCACGATCTCTCCGTCTCTTACGACAAAGTAGCCGACGTGCTCGTTGCCGAGGGCGCGATCGGCGATGCTTTGAAGGCTTACCGCGACGGCCTCGCCATCGCCGACCGCCTCACAAAAGCCGATCCGGCCGCCACCCAATGGCAACGCGATCTCTCCGTCTTCCATAACAAGGTCGGCGATGTGCTCGTGGACAAAGGCGCGCTCGACGATGCTTTGAACGCTTACCGGGAAGGCCTCGCAATCCGCGAGCGTCTCGCCAAGGCCGATCCTGGCCATGCCCAATGGCTGGCGGATCTGGCTTCAAGCCACGGCAAGCTGGGCCAGCTTCTCGTTCGGATGGGCAACAAGGCCGAGGGGCGGCGCATACTGGAACGGGGAAGAGCGATCGTTGCGCCGTTCGCCGAAAAATCAGCGCATCAAGTTTGGATCGGCTATTTGAAAGCTTTCAACGAGGGCCTCTCGGCGCTGGATAAAACCCCCGGGTAACTCAAGAAGAGCGGCCACGAGGCGCGTCGTCCTCGGGAGACTGACGCTTGAGGGATTCACGGAACGGGCTCGCCGGGTAGGCGCCGAGAATAATCAACTCCGCCGTGTGGAACTCCAGCTCCTCCAGCGCAAGCCGCAGGGATCGGTCATCCGGGTGCCCCTCCACATCGGCGTAGAACATCGTGGCGTTGAAGCTGCCTTCGAGCTGGTAGGACTCGAGCTTCGTCATGTTCACGCCGTTCGTGGCGAAGCTGCCCAGCGCTTTGTACAGCGCCGCCGGAATATTGCGCACGCGGAAGATGAACGTGGTCAGCACCGGGCCATTGCCAGCAGGCGGCGTCTTGGCCTCGTTGGCGAGCACCAGGAAGCGCGTGGTGTTATGCGCCGCATCTTCAATGCCGCTTTTCAGAATGTGAAGGCCGTAAATCTCGGCGGCGAGCTTCGACGCAATCGCGGCTTTCGTCGGATCGCCTTCCTCGGCGACCATGCGGGCGGAGCCGGCCGTGTCCGCCTCGGGAACGGGCTTCAGGCCAAGCTCTTGAAGCGCGCTGCGGCACTGGCCAAGCGCTTGTGTGTGGCTGTGCACCGTCTTCAGCGCGGAAAGATCCACCCCGGGAAGCGCCATGAGCTGATGGTAGATGCGCTCGAAATGCTCGCCGACGACATGAACGCCGGAATTCGGCAGCAGATGATGGACATCGGCGACGCGGCCCGCCACCGAATTTTCGACCGGGATAAGCGCATAGCGGACCGCGCCGCCGCGCACCGCGGAAATCGCATCCTCGAACGTCGCGCACGGGACAGGCTCAAGCGTCTTGTCGTAATTGATGCAGGCGATGTGGGAATTGGCGCCAGGCTCGCCCTGATAGGCGACCCTCACGCGCGTTGTCTGCGAATTCGTGTCCGATACGGATGCCATTGCTTACCCTGAGCTCGCCGCGTCAGGGGCGAGGAAATCCTGCGCTTACCTTGCGAGTATTGCGCGCGCTTTTACAAGATCGGGTTCGGTGTCTACACCCAAAGGCACGGTGTCAACCACTGAAATGTGAATGCGCACGCCCGCCTCAAGCGCGCGAAGCTGCTCCAGACGCTCGCGCTTTTCGAGCGGCGACGGCGGCAGCGCCACAAAGCGAGCGAGAGCTGCGCGGCGGTAGGCGTAAACGCCAATGTGGTGATAATAGGGGCCTTCGCCATGCGGCGCGGCCGACCGCGTGAAATAGAGCGCGTTCATCAATCCACCCGCCAAGGGCGAGGCGATGGCCTTGACGACATTCGGATCGTCGATCTCGGCCAGGTCCGTGATGACCGCGGCGAGCGTGCCAATGTCCGCGCCCTTGTTCAGCGCCGCGCCGCACGATCGAAGCAGGCGCGGCTCAAGAGTTGGAAGATCGCCCTGAAGATTGATTATGGGATCGAATCTTCCGTCAGGATCGATCCGGCAGAGAGCCTCGTAAATCCGGTCGGAACCGCTGGCGTGCTCGGGCTTTGTCGTCACCGCGTGGCCGCCGCATCCCCTGACGGCATCCGCGATTTCGGCTGAGTCTGCGGCGACGAATACGGGACCCACATCCGCTTCCATAGCCCGACGCCAGACGTGAACGATCATCGGAGCGCAGCCGATGCTGAGAAGCGGCTTCCGGGGCAGGCGCGTTGAACCGAGCCTCGCCGGAATGATCACGATTGGGTTGAAGATCCCATTTGAAAGGAACGATTTGGCCACCTGAGAATCTCTTAGAGCTTGCCGACGGTTTTCCGTTGACTCCCTAAGATTTTGGGCACATCAAGGCGGAGGCTAAACCGCGTTCAGCGTGACACAAGCACAACCATGGATTCCTTCTACTTCAACAAAGTTGCAGGCGCCGTGCTGGCGAGCCTCCTGGTGCTGGTAGGCGCGAACACGGCCATTCACCTTTTTTATCCGAAAGGCGCCGCAAACCTGTCCAAGGGCCGTATTGTCGTGGCTCCGGAAGCGGCTGCGCCCGCAACGCCCGCCGCCGCAAAGCCGGCGGAAAAGGAGCCCTCGGTTGACAGCCTGTTGGCGAGCGCCAATGTCGAGGCTGGGCAGAACGCGGCGAAGGCCTGCGGGGCCTGTCATAACTGGACCAAGGGAGCCGGCGCCAAGATTGGGCCAGACCTTTTCGGGGTCGTCGGCCGCGATATCGGAAAGAATCCCGGATTCTCCTATTCACCCGCTTTGCAGAACAAAGGCGGAAAGTGGACCTTCCAAGATCTTTATGAATGGATCAAGGATCCGAAGGGCTTCATTTCTGGCAATAAGATGGCCTTCGCGGGGATCAAGAACCCTCAGGAGAGGGCTAACATCATCGCTTTTCTCGACAAGCAGAGCGATAGCCCAGTCCCCCTTCCTCAGAAATAGCGCTTAAGTCCCAAGTCGCTGCTTTCGGTGCGGAGACTTGGGTTTTCCTGTTCACCCGCTTTGCTGCACCGGATTCCGCGCCATCATTGAGGCCAACCTCGCCCCCTTTCGCGATTTGATCCCGGTCCTGACCAGCATTCCGGGAATCGGAGAACTGGTGCCCCGCGTTCTCCTCGCTGTGAGCCGATCACTTCGATCGACGCGCCAAGCTAAATCAGATCAAACACCTCGTCACCAAAATCCAAAGCCTCGGCTATGACGTCGAAATCAAGCCCCTGAACCCATGACTCGCGGCCAGTTTCTTTCTAGCGGCAGCAATCGCGGACACGTCCCCGGCCCCCTGCCGCAGCGGCAAACCCTTCCCATCGACAGCCGCTCGCCGGCGTTGGACAAGTAGCCAGGCATGTCTTGATCCGAGCGCCCGCGAGCCACATGTCATATTTCCGAGGCGCGCTTCGCCGTTCAGCCTTCTGGACGCTGGCAAGACGCTCCCGCTATGGAGACCAATGGTGACCAGCCCTTTATATCCGCCATCCGCTTCGAGGGAATTCTCCCAGAAACGGCGCGCCCTTGCGCCCGAGACAGAAAAAGCCTTCCAGGAGTTTAGCCGTCAGGTCTTTTCCAGCGGAGCTTTGCCGGTCAAGACCAAGCAACTGATTGCCGTCGCGGTGGCGCATGTTACCCAGTGCCCCTATTGTATCCGCGGGCACACGAAAGCAGCCCTTCGTCATGGCGCCACGCGCGAGGAACTGATGGAGGCGATTTGGGTCGCGGCCGAGATGCGGGCCGGGGCGGCTTATGCCCATTCTGCGCTCGCTCTGTCCACGATGGATGAAGACCAACCGGATGCAGGATAATTGCCGGCGCCTCATGGCAAAAGCTGGTTTTTGAGGCAGTATGGCGGATGGCTTAGCGGGCGCGAAACGCCGGGGCTGGGGAGAGGCTGCGAATGGCCGCTCCCCCAGGCCCGGATGGCGAATCCCGAAGGCGAACGGTAAACCACCGCCGCCGAGAGAATCCATCAATGCTCCAGCACGTAGCTGCCTGGCGCATCTTGTAATGGAGAGTAGCCCGCGCCCGGCGCGCCCATCGCCGGCGGCTTCGACATCCCCTCGGAATGCTGGTCGAGCCAAGCCAGCAAGGCCGGCCACCAGGATCCTTCCTCAACCTTCGCGTTGGCGTACCACCTTGCGGGATCGGAGTACGGCTCGCCCGGAGCTCGCCCTGAAATCCGGTAGCGCCGGCCCTTATGGCCCGGCTCACTGACAATTCCCGCATTGTGGCCGCCGTTGGTCAGGACGAAGGTGACGCCGGTTTCATCTACGAGATTGATTTTGTACACAGACTGCCAGGGAGCGACATGGTCCCGTTCGGTGGCGACAACGAACATCGGGACGTGGATATCACTCAAGGCGATCGGCATGCCCTGAACGCGATAGCGCCCCTCGAAAAGATCGTTGTGCAAATAGAGGCGCCGAAGATACTCGCGGTGCATGCGATACGGCATGTGTGTGGCGTCGGAATTCC
>JBAVVQ010000802.1:0-4133 GCA_049697375.1 Rhodomicrobium sp. | reverse complement strand
CGCCGCAAAGGGCGGGGCTCGATTACTGGGCGCTTGCGAGAACGAAGGCGGGCTTCCGCCTCGAATTGGCCGGGCTTTCGTCCGTCGAAGACTGGACCGCGTTCGCCCATGACCTCCTGGCGCTCAGGGACGGCGCAGATATGCTCGCCTATCACGATGCGGGGACCGGCCAATATCGCTTCGCCGCGTTCGACGGCGACCGGTTGACCGGCGCCCTGTTTATCGCCCGCGATCCGGTTTCCGTTTCGCGCAGCTGGGCTTGCGAGCAGCTTGGTCAGACCGTTTCCGAGCCTCGGGACCGCCTGCGGATGCTCGCGGGGAGGGCGGCGCGGGGCGGCGAGGACCGAGGCGCCGTCGTCTGCTCGTGCTTCGAAGTGGGCGTGAAGCAGATTACGAACGCCGTCCTCGCGGGCCGCTGCGGCACTGTCGAACAGATCGGCAAGGAGCTGCGGGCGGGCACCAATTGCGGCTCATGCCGGCCCGAAATCCGGAAAATCATAGAAGATCACCGCGAGGCGAGGGCCACATGATCCGTTCGAACCCGCCGTTGAAAGGAGCAGATCCCCCCTCCGGCATTGGGCCGCCCGCCGCCGCCGCCGGAGGCGCCGCCTGGCTTTGATCCGAGACCTCGATTTTCCAAAGACCTCAAAACTGCGGCGCGGAATCCGTGCGCGGTAAGGGAGACATCATGCAGAAGAGCAGCCCGAGCCCGAAACCGTTCAATCTTTTCAACCCTAGCGAGCCGCGCATTCGAACGTTACATCTCACCTGGCTCGCCTTTTTCATCAGCTTTCTCGTTTGGTTCAACCATGCGCCCTTGATGGCGGCCATTCGCTCTTCGCTGAAGCTCACCGATCAGGAAGTCGCCGCGCTGTTGATCCTCAACGTGGCGCTCACCATACCGGCGCGCGTTCTTATTGGAATGCTTGTCGACAAGCTCGGGCCGCGCCTGATGTTTTCGCTCCTGCTCGCGGCTTCTGGCGTGCTTTGCATCCCGTTTGCCTTAGCGACGGATTATGCCGGCTTGGCTTTGGCGCGCTTCTTCCTCGCCATTGCGGGCGCGGGTTTCGTGGTCGGGATTCGCATGATCGGGGAATGGTTTCCGGCAAAGGAAACCGGGCTGGCCCAGGGCATTTACGCGGGTTTCGGCAATTTCGGGTCTGCGGCGGCCGCCGTCACCTTGCCATCGCTTGCGCTTTATTTCGGCGGCGACAATGGATGGCGCTACGCGCTTCTCGTGACCGGGGCCATCGCCATCATCTATGCGGGGATCTACTATTTCAGCGTGAGCAACACGCCCAAAGGCTCCACTTACTTCAGCCCAAAGAAAATCGGGGCCCTGGAAGTGACTTCGCGCGGAGACTTTGTTCTTTACGCGCTGCTGCAAGCCCCACTCGTGCTGGCGCTGGCGCTGCTGACCTGGAAACTTGGGCCAGCGAATCTCAAACTGCTGCCGGCGTATTTCGCCGACACCGTCTACGCGGGCCTGACCGCGCTTTACCTCTATCAGCTCTGGGACGCCTTTCGCATCAATCGCGAGATGCTTGGCGGCGCGCCGGTTCCGGCTCTGCAAAAATACAAATTCCGCCAGGTCGCTGTTTTAAGCCTCTCCTATTTCGTGACGTTTGGCTCGGAGCTCGCCGTCGTCTCCGTCCTGCCGCTTCTCTTCAAGGATACCTTCAACCTGAGCTTGGCCACGGCCGGCCTTGTGGGAGCGAGCTTCGGCTCGACGACATTCTTCGCGCGTCCGGCGGGCGGCTGGCTGAGCGACCGCTTCGGGCGGCGCAAGATCATGCTTCTTTGTATGTTCGGCGCGGGCGCGGGCTATGTCGGAATGAGTTTCATTGGCGCCGCGACCGGTGTGGCTTTCGGCGTGGCGGCCACGTTCCTGTGCTCGCTCTTCGTGAATGCGGGAAATGGCGCCGTCTATGCGATGCTGCCATTGATCAAGCGCAGGCTGACCGGGCAGATTGCGGGTATCGTCGGCGCATTCGGCAATGTCGGCGGCGTGCTGTTCCTGACTTTCTACTCATTCGTGACGCCGCACACCTTCTTTCTTGCTGCTTCGGCCACTGCGTTTATCGCCTGGGGACTGATCTATATGTTCGTCGAAAATCCGAAAGGACATATCGCCGAGGAAATGCCCGACGGCCCGGTGACCATGATCGAAGTCGCCTGACCGTCATGCTTAGCCGTGCGGCCAGCGAAATCGCCATATCGGTCGGCCAGCATTCCATCGCTGGCCGGAAGAGCCGCAATGACGATTCCTATGGCGTGCTGCTGCCTGAGAAGGCGCTTCTCGCCACGAAGGGGGTCGCCATCGCGATCGCCGACGGCATGAGTTCAAGCGAGGCCGCCAAGGAGGCGAGCGAAACCTGCGTTCGCAGCTTCCTCGACGATTATTTTGCGACGCCCCCCTCATGGACGGTCAAGACGAGCGTCGAGCGCGTCTTGTCCGCGGCCAATCGCTGGATGCAGAGCCAAAGCGAAGCGCTGTCCGCGGAAGGGCGCGGCATGGTCAGCACCTTCTCCGGGGCGGTGCTCAAGTCCTCCATGGCGCATATCTTTCATGTCGGCGACTCCCGGATTTACCTCCTGCGGGACCGGCATATCGAACGGCTCACGAACGATCACCGTGTACGCGTGTCCCGGCAGCAGGAATATCTGTCCCGGGCCTTCGGCACGGAGCGCGATCTGGCGGTCGATTACCGGAAGCTGCCGGTTGAGCGCGGCGACATTCTCGTTTTCACGACCGATGGCGTTCATGATTTTTTGAGCGGCGCGCAGATCGCGAACATCATCCTCTCGACGCCAAGCGATCTGAACGGAGCGGCGGAGCGCATTGTTTCGGCGGCTTTCGCCCAGAACAGCCCGGACAATCTCACCTGCCAGATCGTAAGGATCGACGATCCCGGCGCGCCCGATCAACAGGCGCAATCCGAACGGCTGTCCGCCCTGCCGTTCCCGCGGGAACTTTTCGCCGGCAGCGACTTCGAAGGCTACGCAATCATCCGCGAACTGCATCTGAGCAAGCGCACGCAGGTCTATCTTGGGGAAGACAAAGCGACAGGCGAAATCGTCGCGATCAAGACTCCCTCCGTCAATTTCGAGGACGACGCTCGCTATATCGAAATGTTTACGCGGGAAGAGTGGATTGGCCGGCTTGTCTCAAGTCCCCATGTTTTAAAGGTGCTGCACACGGATCGCGCGCGCCGCTCTCTTTATTACGTCACCGAATATTTCGAGGGGCAAACGCTGCGCCAATGGATGCTCGACCATCCGAGCCGCGATCTTGAAACCGTGCGCCGTCTTGTCGAGCAGATCGCAAAGGGGCTGCGCGCTTTCCATCGCAAGGAGATCCTGCATCGGGACCTGAAGCCCGAAAATATCCTGATCGACCGCAACGGCGCCTGCAAGATCATCGATTTCGGCTCGGCATCGGTGGGGGGCATCGAAGAGGCAGCCGCCGCTGATGGCGAAAGTTTCGCCGGCACAGTTGGATATGCAGCGCCTGAGTATTTTCGCGGTGAGCCGCCGACGACGCGGTCCGACATCTATTCGCTCGGCGTCATCGCTTACGAACTCCTGACCGGCCATCTCCCCTATGGCCGCGGCTTTGCCAGCGCCAAGGACGTGGACCGGCTTGATTATCGTCCGGCGCGACGATTCAGAAAGGACCTTCCCGCCTGGGTGGACGCCGCCATCGAGGAAGCCGTCCGAAAAAATCCTCAGCGCCGTACTGGCGTTCTCTCGGCCTTCGTGGAAGACCTGCGCAAACCCAACCCGAGCCTTATGACGAGCGGCTTCGTGCCTCTGATGGAGCGCGACCCCGTGACCGTCTGGCGCGTGATCGCGATTCTGCTGGCGGTTCTTAACATCCTGCTCTTGTATCTGCTGTCGCGATAGGCCATCCGACAGAAAGTTGCTGATCCGGCTCTTTGATTCCGCTTGTGCTTTTCCTAGCTCCTCTTCCGGCATAGAGATGAACCAATCAAAGGCAAGGAAAGCACATGAGCGAAATGGACCCGAAGACCGAGATCGAGCTTGAAGCCGCCGCGTTTCGCAGGCTCGTCGCGCATCTTCGCGCGCGCACCGATGCGCAGAATATCGACATGATGAACCTTGCGGGCTTC
>JBAVVQ010000801.1:0-5984 GCA_049697375.1 Rhodomicrobium sp. | reverse complement strand
GCCGCATGCTTACACATGTCAGCCCAGTCGGGGCAGCTGCAGGACAGCTTGATCTCTTTAGGAGTCGGAAAAAGCCCCGTGCCGGGGAGGCAGACGCGCTCCATCACGCCCTTGGAGAAGCGCCCCTGCAGCAGTTCAACGAGCGAGTCGATGCTGCCGGCGCAGTCCTCGCACAATGCCTTCCATAAAGACGGCGAGGCAGCCTCTATGGTGATTCGCAGCGTGTAGACTTCCGAGCCGCTGACCATGGCCGCGATTTCGCCCTTGGCGATCTTGAGGTCGACGACAGAACCGTTGCGCACATAGCTGCGGCCGCGGGGCAGCCGGCTCTCATAATCGCTGTAGCGTTCGAGATTTTCGCACCAGGACTTGCCCCAGAAAGTTCTGGCGATCGTCCGGCCTTCCACGATCACGGGCTCGACCGCCAAGCCCTTTTTCGCAAGCTTCTTGACGCAAGCCGCCGCCTGCTGGCGTCGCTTTGCGACAGGCACATAGGGCTTCCACCCAAAATAGGCCACGGGCTCATCCCTCCCTCGCGGCTGCAGCCAGATCGAGAGCCACTATTCTCAAGAGTTCCTTGTCGTCAATTTCCGTCAGCCGCATATCAGCGCCGCCCTCCAGAAAATCTCCTGCAAGATGGCTCTTCGACTCGATCATTTGATCTATTTTATCTTCAACCGTGCCCCGGCAGACGAATTTGTGCACAAGAACATTGCGCGTCTGGCCGATGCGGAAGGCGCGGTCGGTGGCCTGGTTTTCGATGGCCGGATTCCACCAGCGGTCGAAATGGATGACGTGCGAGGCGGCGGTCAAATTGAGGCCTGTCCCGCCGGCCTTCAGCGACAAGATGAAGAACGGAACTTTCTCGTCCTCCTGAAACAGCTTCACGAGTTCCTTGCGCTTTTTCACCTCGGTGCCGCCGTGAAGGACGAGGCCGGCGCGCCCGAATACTCCGCCAAGAAAAGCCGCAAGCGGACCCGTGGTCTCTTTGAATTGAGTAAAAACCAGGACCTTCTCCTGGCGCGAGGCGACAACCTCGGCGATGTCGCGCAGGCGCGCCAGTTTGCCGCTGTCCTCCTCAGCCCAGTCGCCGTCGCCAAGCCATTGCGAGGGGTGGTTGCAGATCTGCTTGAAGCGCATCAGCGCGGCCAGAATAACCCCTCTGCGCTCGATGTTGTCGGCGGTTTGGAGCCGTTCGGCGAGGTCGGCCACCGCCTGCTGATAGAGCGCCGCCTGTTTCCGGCTGAGCGGGCAGTAGGCTTTCACTTCCGTCTTGTCGGGAAGGTCGGCGATGATGCTCTTGTCGGTTTTCAGCCGGCGCAGGATGTAGGGGCGCACCAGATCCCGCAGCGGGCCGTGGGGGTTATGAGGCCGGTCCTCCAAAAGTTTGACGAACTGTGCGAATTGCTTGGCCGTGCCGAGGAGCGAAGGGTTTATGAAGTCGAACAGCGACCACAACTCGGCCAGCCGGTTTTCAATGGGTGTCCCGGTCAGGGCGATACGCGAACGCGCCTTGAGGCGTTTGATGGCCTTGGTCTGTTTGGCTTCTGGGTTCTTAATCGCCTGCGCCTCATCCAGAATCACGAGGCGCCAGAAGATCTCGCCCAGCCATGGCAGGCGGAGGGCCGAACCGTAGGTGGTGATGACCAGATCCACGCCCGTCAAACTGCTTTTGGAAAGCTCCTTGAGATCGCCGGCCGGCATCGCGGATGGGTGAGCCACCAACGCTTTCAGTCCGGGCGCAAATTTGGCGATCTCGCCCGACCAGTTTGCCAAGAGCGAGGCGGGCGCTATCAAGAGGCTCGGTCCGGACGGCTCACCCTCGACTTTCGATTTTTTGCCTTTCGCAGGTTTTTGCGCCTCTCGCTTGAGCACCAGCAGCAGCGACAACAGCTGAATGGTCTTGCCCAGTCCCATGTCGTCGGCGAGGCACGCGCCAAGCCTTAATTGCGTGAGCAGATGAAGCCACTCCACGCCGGCGCGCTGGTATGGACGCTGCGTTCCTCGCAGCGCTTCGCCTGGGTCGGCGCAGGTCCGGCCTTCCGGCTGGCGCATTGCTTTGAGGGTCTCGGCGAACCACGGCCCGGCGGCGATCTCACCCCAGCCGCCGCGGGCGGTTTCATCGGCGCCATCTCCGACGCTTGCGCCTGCAAGCAAGCGCGTGGCCTCGGCGAACGTCAGGCCCTCCGCCTCAGCGCGGCGCTCTATCGCTTCGAATTGCGCCAGCGTCTTTTGCAGGCGCTCGCGATCGATCTCCACCCACTTGCCACGCACCAGCGCCAGCCCATCGGCGCCTTGCAGGATCTCGCGGATCTCATCTTCGCTCAGCGTCTCGTCGCCGAGCGTTACCTGAACATGGAAATCCAGAAGTGCCTCGGCTCCAACGAAGGATGGCTCCTCGCCGCCAACCGATGCGCTGACTTTTGGACGCGGCGGGCGGTTCATGTGCCAGTTCGCGGGCACGCGGACAACCACGCCAGCGCTTTCCAGGGCGGGCACGTCATTCAAGAACTGCAAGGCTTCCGCCGCCGTCCAGCGCAGGGGATAGTAAATTTCGCCTTCGTCCACCATCGCCTTCAGCCACGAGCAAGAGGCGGCGGCGGTTTGGACGGGGGTCAGAAGCGACAAAAGCCTGTCTTTGTTGGCAGCACCCGCATACTCCTTGAGAGCTTCGCCCAGCGGCAGATGCTGAGCCTTGGCCTGTGCTGACAGGCGCGGCGTGTAGGTGACGAGGAAGGCGAAAGGCGCTTCCGCATCCTGGCGGTTCTCGGCCAGATTGAAATGCACCCGGCCCACCAAATTCCAGACCGGGTTGCGGCGCTTGAGAAATTCCTGCAAGGGACAGTTGGCTCCTGCAAGCTCTGTCGTGAAGGCTTGGCCCATACCGCGCCACAGCGAGCCAAGCACCTCGGCGGAGAGATATTCTGCGCCTGTCATGATGGGCGGCGTGTTCGCCAGTTCCGCAGGATCGTCGCCGTTTTCGTCGCGGCCCTGGGACGCGCAGAGGGCGGCGACAAACCGGGCTCCGAAGTCCCGCCACCAGGAAAATACCGGCGGAAGGATTGCCCCTGCGTCGTCCACGCCAAGCGAGAGCAGGCCGTGTCCGCTTCCCCGTGCGAAGGCGCGTTGGAGGCGTTCGGACCGGCCTTCATCCAGAACGCCGCCGTCATCGGCTTTCATCAGCGACAATGCGCCGTGGGGCGTCAAAATCAGGGTGAACTGGATCATGGATCGCGTTTTATACGCCGCCATGCCGGTGCAGAAGACAATCGTTGTGAACCGAACCGGTTTTGCACGGCATTGCGCCACAGCTGCGCAGAGCACTATAGCTCCGCCCCGCGCGTCTGCATCTTGCCTTGCATCGACAGCCCCGTTTACTGATTCATCGAGTGGCCCCGGTTCCCGTACCACCCTTCTCGTTCAGACGCGTTTCGATCGAGGCGATGCTGCGGAGCACAGCCTCGAAATCCGGCGGGTCGCCAAAGATCATGCCCTGCATGGCCCTATAGTCCATGCGAAGCTGCTCGATCATCGCGTCATGCGGGGCGAGCGCGAACGAGCCGCGCACAGCACTCGCGAGATCGAAGTCGGGTCGATTGAAGAACATCCGGGCATGCGCGACGCAGTCCTCGCCGAGCGCCGTCTCAGCAATGGCGGCGGCGCCAGCAGGCGTCGCGGCAAGCTGGTGCAGGTCATAGTAGTGACGGGACACGCGTTGGCCGCCCCCACGCAGCTCGCCTCGCTTGTCGAACCAGCGTCGCAACCCGTGGAGGATTACGACCTTGTCCCAGAAGGAGCGTTCGGGATCGACCGTGCGCACGGCCGGCACGGTCAAGTCGAGCGCGGGCAGATCATCATCAACATAGGGTTTGATAGGTACTTCGCTGTTCGGATCGAGCGCGGATTTTGCACCCAACTCGATCTTGATCGCTGCCCGCACATAATCCGATCGCGGTGTCGCCGCGGGATACCAGATCAGCAGCGTCTGACCGTCGGGATCGGCGTCGTCGGCTTCCACTCGTGCCGCGCCGGCATCGAGGCTGGCAGCCTGGAGCCGGTTCTGTAGGATCAGTGTCAACTCATCGCGCAGCGGGCCGTTGATGTAGGCTTGGGAAGCGTCCTTGATTGCATCGAGGCACGCCCGGCGTTTCTTGCCGCTTAGCGCTTCGAGCTCTTTGATGGTCGCCGGTTCGCCAATGTCGTCCCGAAACACCGTGACATCGATGTCTTCGGAGAAGCGGTTGATCAGCCCGAATCCCTTGGACAGGGAGGTCCCACCCTTGAAGAGGAGGCGGGGTCCTCCCTCGCTAAGGCCATTAAATAAGGCATCGAGCGTCCAGCATACCCAGAAGTCCTTCTCGATATTCTGGGATGCCGTGCCGAGGCGCAGCGCCGTCGTATCGAAAGCGCTCAACATCGGGTCCAACCCGGCCGCGAGAACCTCATCGAAAGCCGGGTTCATGCCTTCGCCCTCCGAGTTGCGCCGCGATTGGTGGTTGGTTTTTTCTGACTGAAGAGCGTTTTCGGCTTCCGACGTGCCACGGCGGCGTGACGCTGATCATCATCACCGTCAGCCCTTCTTTGTCGATGACGATCATGATCTGCGCCAACATGATCAGCATCATCATGATCATGGTCGTTGTGCCGGCGACCAATGTCGGCATCGGCTTCGATGAGCGGCTTGAGAAACACCCGCATCCATGTCGGGAGAGCCGACAGGCCGGCAGTGAGATCGGCTTTAAGCGGCGGCCCCGCCGTGGGATCCTCGAAAAGCTTGGCAAGCTTGCGCTTGACCTGATCGCTCTCGCCTTCACGAGCTAAAAGATCGCGCAGCCAATGGAGCGCTTGGACGACGCGCATTGCCGGTCGCCCGGCCCAGAACAGTTTGCTGGCTGCGGTCAAACGAAAGGTAATCGTTACGTTGCCGAGCTTGATCGCGCGCCGACGGGCGTCGGTATGCACCACGATTTTGGCCGGGACGGCGTCAGTCAGACCCAGATCGTTCGCCGCGGTCATGCCGTCGACAAGCATCCGCGTTTGATCGCGCCGTCCAACGGCGTCGATGACGGAGCGCAGATCGGGCGGGTTAGGTTTCTGGGTGAGCCTGTTGAAGCCGGGCTGATCGTAGAGCCCGCGATTGATCCGCCTGAGGGTTTCGGCCTTCGTCAGCCGCTGCAGCGTCTTATCGACCGCGTCCCGCGAGGCGAGATCTACGAAATCACTGGGCGTCCAGACCTTGCGCGGCGCGTCCGCACGGATGCGGTTTAGGATGGCCGACTTGAGATCGGGCGAGTCGCTGTTCATGTCCGAAGATTATAGTCCTTTTTCGGACAAGGCAAGATTGTCCGATAACGATATACAAATTCCGGACAACTCTTGGCGGCGACTACTTAGTCCATGAAACTTCGTGCGATCCACGTCGAGGGTCCGTTCCGCATTTCGCATGATGCGGATCGTTGCCGCCCTGGGGGCCGGGACGGGCGTGCAGATCATGACCTTGCCCAACTTGCCGGCGCCTTCTGGTGGGCGGTCTTACGAGGACGGCGCGTTCGCAAAATCTCATTGTTGCGACTGCCATTGTGTCGGGCGATCGCACGCATTCCTTGCGAGAGCTGCAAACGAAGTTTCCCGAATGCGTTTGACGTTCAAGCCACGTGAAAACCTAAGCCATTGAAAGATATGCGAGAGCGTAGGAATAACTCGAACCCCCGACACGCGGATTATGATGCCATGCTTTCTTTCATCAGAACAACGGTTTAGCTCCCGAATGGCCGTTTTTAGAGCTCAGAAAAATCAATCGATTACACCAGTTTTCCCGAACAAATCTGAACGAGATTCGCGCATTGCTGACGGCGCTGAGCGCCCGTTTTAAACGCTTCTCGCCGAGCGTTTTCTGCTGGGCGATGCCGGCGCTCCACAAGGTGGCCGCGATCAGATGTCCCGCCGTGATCAGCACGGCGAGATAGGCCGGAAGAGCCTAACGC
>JBAVVQ010000800.1:0-2321 GCA_049697375.1 Rhodomicrobium sp. | reverse complement strand
CCTTCGTGGTGAAAGCTCTGTCACCACAGAGTTTATATCGGTCGAGATCATTCGCGCGCTGCAGACGAGCGAGGAGACCAGCGCGAAGATCGTCGCTCTGATGCGGCCGACGGGTGCGTCAGCCTGCGCGTCAAGTCCGCCATCCTTGAACTACACTGAAACTGCCATAAATGGGACGCCTGCATTGGGCGGGAGGCTGATTGAGCGAGGGTGCCGGCACCGGAGTTGGTCTTAGTCGACCCCTGCGTGCTGGTGCGGCGAGCCGCGAGGATCCGTGCGCAGCAAGATCGTGACAGCCGACGAGGCAATCGCCCTGATCCGCGACGGCGATACGCTTTCCAGCACCGGCTTCGTTCAGATCGGCTTTGCAGAGGCGCTGCTGTCGGCGGTGGAACGGCGCTTCGTGGCAACCGGCACACCTTGCAACCTTACGCTGTTCGCAGGTGCTGGCCAAGGCGACGGCAAGGAACTGGGCCTCAACCATCTTGGGCATGAGGGGCTCCTGAAACGCGTGGTGGCAGGCCACTGGGCGATGATGCCAAAGGTTGGCAAGCTCGCGCTGGATAACAAAATCCAAGCCTACAATCTGCCCCAGGGCATCATCTGCCAGCTGTTCCGCGACCTTTCCGGTGGCAAGCCGGGCACATTTTCCAAGGTCGGCCTGCACACCTTCGTCGATCCGCGCTACGGCGGCGGGCGGGTCAACGACGTGACCACCAAAGACATCGTCGATCTCGTGGAAATTCATGGCGAGGAATGGCTGTTCTACCATGTGGGCCGCGTCAACGTGGCCTTCATCCGCGGCAGCACGGCCGACACCTTCGGCAACATCACGATGGAGCGCGAAGCGCTAACCCTCAACAACCTCGCAATGGCGATGGCAGCCAAGAACAGCAACGGCATCGTCATCGCCCAGGTTGAGCGCATCGCCGAGCGCGGCTCCCTGCCGCCGCGGCAGGTGAAGGTCCCCGGCATCCTCGTGGACTGCATCGTGGTGGCCGAGCCGCAGGAGCATAGGCAGACGGTCGCCACCCAGTACAACGCGGCCTATGCTGGCGAATTCCGCGCCCCGCGCGCAAGTCTGGTGTCGTTTGCCCTCGACGAGCGCAAGATCATCGCGCGCCGCGCCGCCTTCGAGTTGCCGCCCAACGGCATCATCAACCTAGGCATCGGCATGCCGGCGGGCGTGGCCGCGGTAGCCAACGAAGAGCACATATCTCATTTGTTGACCCTGACGGTGGAGTCGGGCGTGATCGGCGGCATCCCCTCCGCTGGCGGCGATTTCGGCACTGGCGTCAACATGGATGCGGTGATCGACGAAACCCAGCAATTCGACTTCTACGATGGCGGCGGTCTCGACATGACCTGCCTCGGCATGGCCGAGTGCGATGAAGCGGGGAATGTGAATGTCAGCCGGTTCGGCGGCCGGCTCACGGGGGCCGGGGGGTTCATTAACATCAGCCAGAATGCGCGGCTTGTCGTGTTCGCAGGCACCTTTACCGGCAATGGCCTCAAAGTGGCGGTGGAGAACGGCGAACTCCGCATCCTCGAAGAAGGAAAGCAGAGGAAGTTCCTGAAAAAGGTCGGGCAAATCACCTTCAACGGGCAGTATGCTTATGACCGCGGCAAGCCGGTCTATTACGTCACCGAGCGATGCGTGTTCCGCCGGGTACGGCGGGGCCTGGCACTGATCGAGGTCGCCCCCGGTATCGATGTTGCCCGGGATATCCTGGCGCACATGGATTTCGAGTCGATCATCGGCGAATACGCCATCATGGATCCCCGCATCTTCAGCGCAGGCCCCATGAACCTGGAGAGCGAGTTGCTCAACCTGTCCCTGCCAGAGCGGGTGACCTACGATGCCGAGCGAAACATCCTCTTCCTCAATTTCGAGGGCATGTATGTGCGCGTCGCCGCGGACGTAAAGGCGATCTGGGATATCTGCGAAGAGCGCTGCCGCGCTGCCGGGAGGCGGGTCGGCGTCGTCATCAACTACGATCGCTTCCGGATCAACCAGGAAATGTACGACGCCTACGCTGAAATGGACCGGTACTTCCTGGCTCACTATTTCACGACCATTACGCGCTACGCGACGAGCGCGTTCTTGCGCGCCAAGCTGGGTGAAGCCTTCTCGCAACGCAATATCGCACCCCATGTCTTCGAGCGCAGGGAAGAGGCCCAGGCCTTCCTGGCGGCGCTGACTGCGAATGGGCCGGAACTAACGAAACGGCCTTCTGATACGCATAAGGGGACGAATTGAGAACGCCGAGACGTGTAGGCCGCGGAACGCCGCCAAAAATCGCATGGACGGGGTCCGGCAG
>JBAVVQ010000799.1:0-6946 GCA_049697375.1 Rhodomicrobium sp. | reverse complement strand
CGTTTTTCGATATCGCCAACCGAAGCAAATTCTTCGCCTCGGTTCGCCTCGTTGACAAGAAGCAGGCCGGAACGGCGGAGAACTCGGCTCCGATGTATCAGGTGCGCCTGTCCATACGCTTCGGCGGCGGCGAGCCCCGGTCATGACAGAGGGAACAGTCCGCCTCGCGCATGTCGTCCGCCATCCAGCTTGTATCGCTGGGCTCGTCGCTCTCATCTTCACTCTTGCTCTTCTTGCGCTGGGCGCGGCGCTGGTCTGGCGGCCGGCCCGCGATGCTGCGGCGTCCGCCGCTGACCGGCTTGATCGCATAACGGCTCAGTTGCGCGAACTCCGAGCCCGCGACAAGCTGATGCAAAGCTTTGCCATGCGCCTGAAGCAGGCGGAGACGCTGGAAGCCAAATTGAAACGGGCGAAAGCCGAGCCTGCTTTCGTGCGCGACATCGAAGCCTTGGCAAGCCGGAGCGGCGCGATGGTCGAGCAGGTCTCATCCCCGAGCGAGGAGAAAAGCTCCGCCGTCAACACGGCTCTCTTCGAAATTATCCTACGGGGCGGCTATGGCAATATCCGGCGCTTTGTCGCCGGGCTGACGGAGCTTGAGGAATTCGTGACGGTAGAGCGGGTTTCGCTCGAACACGATGGCAAGGGGGTGAGAGCCTATCTCGTCATGAAGCGACGGCACAAGGTCGAGTAATATCGAATCCGGTTGATGACTTCGCTGAGTCATCCCGGAAACGCCAAGGGGCGTTATCCGGGATTGTTATAAATGCCAGCGCTTTTTGCGATCCCGGATAGGGCGTAACCGCCCTTCCGGGATGACGAGACTGTGAACTATTCAACCGGATTCCGTATAACATAAGCAACGAGAGGGCGAGCACCATCATAAATCATGACGCCGTTGCCGCTGTCCTCGTTGGCGCCGTAAAGTTCAACTCATGCTCAGGAGGAGGCCGGTTAATAGACCTTTCATATTCTCTTAAAAAAGGGTTACTTTCACTGTGCGCGTGGGGTTTGGGTGGTCCCTTCCCGAGCAACGACGCCTTCAAAGAGTTTTAAAATGGATAACGCCAACGTTATAAAATTGCGCATACGCCACAACATTATTCACTAAATTACTTATATATTTATCTATAGCCGCTTTTACGAAACAAACCCAATCAGTTAACCGGCCGTCACAGGCTGACGCGCCTAGAAGAGTCACGCCGGACCCGCTCACAGCCCTAAGCGTTCGCATCGTCACCAATCGGCATAAGGCGTTCCATTGGCGCCGCGCTCGTTCGAAAGGGAGCGCACATCCGAGATGCCGCCCTCCTTCGCGAGAACCGCTTTCCATTCCGCCTTGTTGCCGTTGACCGGATCGCGCGGGATGGCCCGGAGATACCCTTGCGTTACAAGCACCTGGAGCGAGGGCGGGAACGCGCCCTTGTCGCCGTAGTAGTCGTCGATGAGCTTGCGCATGGTCTTGAGGTCTTGCTGAAGTGTCGCCTCCCGGGCTCTCGTCAGCGCGGTTATCACGAGCGGCGCCACGATCGAGGCGAGGATGCCGACAATCGCCAGCACGATGACCATTTCCATGAGAGTGAAGCCCGGACTTCCCCGCTTCATGGAAGGCGGGACGGGCGAGGCGCGCCGCCTAAGCAGGGTTCGCCGTATGGGCGCCGTCATCCCGGAAAGGCGAAGCCTTATCCGGGATCGTAACAAATAGAAGCGCCGACCTTTATGCGATCCCGGCTCGCGCTTCGCTTGGCCGGGATGACGAAGTGCGAAGCGATCGGCCTCCGAGATGTCAGTCGGCGAGATTAGCGGAGTCTGCATAGGTCTACCAATCCACATACCGCGTCCCGTCAATGGCCACCACGGACGTTTTGGGATGGAGATCATAAATGTCTTTCTTGATCGTCTGAGCCTCTGCGAGCGTCGTCCCATAAGATGACGTGGCGACGACCGGCGCTTCGCTCTGCGAGCTTACAAACGTCCATTGCGTGTCCAAAGGCGCGCCCGGCGTTGCAAAAGGATTGACCGGGAGAGAACGCAGGTAGCGTTTGCGCTTGCGTTCGCCATTTTCGCCGCCTTTCTCGACGCCGTCGATAAGGACCTGAAGCGAGATAGGATATCCGTTCGCGCTGCTTTTGGACTCGCTTCTCTTCTCGGCAGGCACGCCTTCCACATCGGCGTGAAACTGATCGATCGCCGTTCGGACCGTCCGCAACGTCTCCCGAAGCTGAATTTCCTTGTCCCGCTTGAAGCTCTTCGTGGCGTAGGGCGCGGCCATGGTGGCGAGAAGCGAGAGGATGGCGAGAACAACCACCATCTCCATGAGCGAATTCCCGCTTGACCCGCGCATCCTGGGCGACCCCGGCGCCTACGCCGCTGTTATCGATTGAGGCGCCGATCTCGGCGTCACCTTGCATAGCCCGTCGTCTGCCATCCAGCCTGGGCGCCGCCCTTGCTGGCGGCTTCGTCCACCGGCTTCTTGTTGTCGGGGCTAAGCATATATCGTGGCGGCTGTTTGGCGGCCGGCGTCCGGTTCAAGTAATCATAGCTCGCCCGGGTCGAGTAGTCCTTCTCGGTGCCGCTGTAGAAGTCGGTGTTGTTGCGCCTCGGCAGCGATTGCGAGCGTACGAGATAGGGCGTGATGGTCAATATCAGCTCCGAACGCTGCGCGGTATCGCCGTGCGTGGCGAACAAATGCCCGAGAACGCCGTTAGGATCGACCCAGGGAAGACCGTTCAGGCTATGCTGCTCGGTCTCGGAGATAAGCCCGCCCAACACCGCCGTTTCGCTCTCGCGCAAGATCATGGTGGTGTGCACGTTGCGCGTGCCGATGGCGTAGGCCGGCGCTGCCGGCGTGCCGAGGTTTTGGCCCAGCGAGCTCACCTCGACATTGAGGTCGACAAAGATCGAATCGTCGAAGTGATATTTCGGGATCACGTCGAGCGCGATGCCGATGTCGTGATATTCGTAAAGCGTGCGGCTTTGGCCGGTGGCATCCTGAATGGAGGCCGATTGCAGCGGCACGCGGTCGCCCACATGGATTTTCGCCGCCTGGCCGTCGACGGTGCGAACCCTGGGATTCGACAGCGTGCGCGCATCGACCACGTTCTTTAGATAGCTCAAGGTCACGGTCGGCAGGGTGACCGTACTCTGCTTCAAGAGCGGCGAGCCGTCCGCCAGAGCTTGCAGCGTTACGCCCGCCGACGAACCACCGAGCGCAGTCGCGCCCCCTGTCGTAACCGCCGCCGCATCGCCAGCGACTCCCTGCGGCGTAATGCTGATCTGGCTGCCCCAGTCGATGCCGAGCTGATCGGACTTGTTGCGGTCGATCTCTATAATCTCGACATTGAGCATGATCTCGGCGGGTTTTCTGTCGTTGGCCGCGACCAGCTTCTCGATCACATCGAGGGTATCGCGCGTGTCGCGCACCTGGATGGTGCCGAGGTCGTTGTTTGCGACCAGCGTCTTGATCTCCATGGACGACTTCAAAATCTCAGCCATGCGCTCGGCCTTCAAGGTCGAGAGATGGAACGTCTTGAAATAGAGATCCGCGTACTGCTTTTTCTTTTCCGGGGTGTCCTCATAGATGAAGATCGAGTTCGGGCCCAAGACCTTGTAGCCGGCATTGGCCGCTTGCAGGAGCATGTTGAAGGCCTGCTCGAAATTGACGTTCCTGGCGCTGACGCTCACATCGAGATTGTCGGCGTTCTTGTCGAACACAAAATTCAGATTGTAGGGCTCGCAGACCGCCTGCAACACCTCTTTGAGCTTTGCGTCGCGAAAATTGATGGCGACCGGATTTTGCGAGCGAAAGGCCGCGAGCACATAACGCTGGTCGTCGCCCTTCTTCAGGCGGTCGAGATCGGTGAGCTCCTTTTTCAGGCCCTCATCATGGCCATCGAAACTCGCCGCTCTCTGATAGAGCGTTTCAGCAAGATCGTAATTGCCGACCGCCTTCGCACGCTGCCCTTCGCTGTAGAGGCGGGCCAGTTCCTTGCGGCCGGCCGCCGTCTGCCGCGCCTGCTGCAATTCGGCGTTCGCCGGCTGGGCGAGAAGCCCCATTTCGAATTTCTCGATCGCTTCCTGATAGCGCCCCTCGCGGGCGAACTCGGACCCCGCGACAAGAAAATGGGTCGCCGCCTCGGTCTCGCCACGGCGCAGCTCGTCAAGACCCGCTTGGTCGCTTGAGCCGCGATAGCGCTGGCGAAGCTCCATCACATGACGGATGCGTAAGTGATCGTCGCTATCGTTAGAATCGCTGGATGAAGGCCTTGAAGCAGTATCGGCTCCGGCAAGGGGCACAAGCTCCCCTATGCCTGCGCCTGACGAGCAAGCAGATATTAATGCGCTGAGCGCGAAAACGACAGCCAGTTTAAAATACATACATACTGTCCCAAGGCGCCTGGGCAAGACGCCCAAGATCTACGGTTGTTGAGCCGAAGACGCGCTACTAAACACATTACAGGACGAATGATCTGGCTCGTTCGTGAGCTTGTGCAAAGACTTGAACAGACAAGCTTCACCCCTCGCGGTTGCACCCAGCCAACGCAAAACTGCTTAAGACCGCGGGCGTATGCGTGAAGCTTGCGACTCGCCTTTGCCCCCACGGCATAATCGATATTGCGTTGATCCTAATGGACCAAGTTCAGATGGTCCAGAAATGCGCGGTCGAAATAACTCTGCAAATCCAGTTCTTTAAAATTTTCTTAACCCGAGTTGCTTGCCAGCCTCACTACCTTAAGTTTCAATTATTCACCGCAGGCCAGCCTGAATAGTTCCTCTACTCCTCGCTTAAGAGAAAATTGCGAGAACTACCAGAGGTTTTATCGACAATCTGTACGTGTCTTCCTTCAATGGAGTCGACGCGCAAGGCATCTCCCTCGCCGAACGACTCCCCAAGGCCGACGGTCAAGAGCCGCGCTCCAACCCGAACGAGAACCGTGACGGAGTCGCTCCTTCGGACGACGCCCATGGCTTGCACATTTGCCAGGAGGTCGGGCTTCTCCGGCGCTGGCTCCGGCTGATCAGGCGTCAGACTCGCCGGAAGCGACGGCGTCTCCACGGCGGCATCCCCTCTTCCAAATGCGAACAAGTCCCGGCGAGCCTCCTGCTCCACTTCTGTATCGAGTGGTTGAAGGATTGGCAGTTCGTCGCCCGAGACGGCCTTCCGGGCTGCTCCGATCGGCATTTGATCGGGATCGGAGCCGAGCCAAAAGTAGGCGATTACTGCCGCCGCCCCCAAGAGGGCGTAAGCGGCATATCGCAAACGTTCGCCCGTCATCCTGGTCATCTCTTTGACGTGTCTTGCAGCATTGCAGCCCACGGAGGCAGGTCCGGCGCGCCTTTCGATCGCGGCCCAAGCCATGAAAGACGCATACAGAAACTCATAAGGCCCCACGACTGTGAGACCTTATCTTGCGCCAAGATAGCTTTTTTAAGTCGCCATTTCAGCGAGGCTACTCTGTTAGCCTTGAGGTGTTGACGCCGTCGTCATTCTGAGTGTGCCGAGCACGCTTCCCCGCCCCGTGCAGAGATCCCATCCCGTCGCCGCGACATAGCCCGCATAAGGCCACAATTTCCCATCGCGATGTCGCGGAACGTCCCCATGGAACCGGTATAGATGGCGCTCAAGGCTGCTTGGGACGTCGTATATTTGACGCCCTTATGGCTGATGACAGCCGCCTCGATGGGGGCTGCGGCGCTCGTCCCGCCTACCGGCAGCCAGTTCGTGCCATCGCAGACATAAATATAGGTGCATGCGTATTGCGCATAGACCCATACGCCCGTGTCCGGGTCGGCGACCGCGGCGATGTCGGGCACGCCACGATAAGAACCGACCAGGGAAGACTGTCCATTCTGATAGCTGGGCCGCGTCACATATTGGCTTATTCCCGAGCCCGCCTGCTGCCAGGTCATCTCCCCCACGAAATCGCCGGTGGCGGGATTGCGGCTTATGGAGGTCCCTCCCGCGGAAATCACAAAGGCTGAGGAACTCGGCCACGACACGCCGGGGGCGTCGCCGGAGGAGGCTATGTACATGACGTTAGCCGCCTTGAAGTGACTGTCATAGCTCGTTTCTCCTGAGAACTCGGAGCCTCCCCAGCTCATCGAAACGACGCCGCCTCCCGCAGCAGCGACAAGACTCGAGGCCTTATCAACGGCCGCCAACAAATCGTTCACATAGTCTGACGCGGCCTCAATTAAATAGATTTTGGCGTTGGGCGACATCGCGTAAGCCCATTCGACGTCCAGAGACGATTCAAGCGACCAGCCCGTCATATCCGCCGGGATCGTTTTGCCGGTGGCGGAAACAACCTGAAAGTTCGACCCTGGCGCCGGCAGACCGAATTGTTTGGCAAATGTCTTAAGGTCCGACAGAATATTCGGGTTATGAAAAGCGTCGACAATAGCGATCGCGAGAGGAGTCCCGCCCGAAACAACCGCAGTCGTGTTCGAAGGATTGCATCCGGTTGTCTGGCTCACGAAACCATAAATGCACGCGAGCGAGGAGGGCGTCTCGAAATAATAGCCCGAAAGCGGGACTGTCTGCGGCGCGAGTCCTCTGGCCCTCGGCTCAGGCGGTCTGGCGTTCGGCACAGGCAGAAGCACGCCGACCACATTGGTATGAACGCGAACCCCGATATCCGATGGCTTTTGCCTGTTCGAGTCGGGATGCCAATGTGTGGGCGCTCCATGCGTTGGCAAGTTCGAGGAAGCAAGCTGCGCCGACGCGCCGCCTGAAAGGACGCCGGCTACGAACAGTCCGATTCCTAATGTGAGGAAGCGGTTCAATGACCTTTTTCTCATGGATAACTTCCAATTAAAGGATTTCCTGATTACGCATAAAGGTCAGCCAATTTCAGCAGTTTGTACGGCATAGGAGCTGTCCTGAGCGAGACATAGGCGAGCCTGTCGATGAGGATTTCGAGCCTGTATCTGCGGTTGAAGCGGTATT
>JBAVVQ010000798.1:0-2442 GCA_049697375.1 Rhodomicrobium sp. | reverse complement strand
AATAAATACGATCCGCCGCAGGATTGCTGAGAACGGTCCTGAATTGGTCGTCATGTACGGAAAGGTCCAAAAGAGGCATTGGGAGGAGATCGCTGGTCGCGAATTTCCAGCGAAAAACATGTTCGTCTCTAACGAAACCGTTTTTGGTTTCATGCCGCATCCGGCTAACCAATACAATCGCCTCCCCAATGACTTCTGGATAGATTTCGGGAGGCAATTAAGGCAGCTACGGGAGGCTCAGCTTTAAATTATGTAAAAGGGGAGCATTGGCTCCCCTTTATAGACTGCGGAGGCGGTTGCGATCGGTTGGCGCAATGCCGCTGGTTGGCTGCCTACTCCAGCCCGGTCATCGATAATATCACATTGATGACGGCCCCTGAGACCCAGGCGATAAATCTGGAGAAGAAGTTCAAATCGACGCCGAGATTCTGGCCCGCCAGGGGAAGGACGAAAATGATCAGAAGGATGATGAAAAAGCCGTAGGGCTCAAGCCCCGCATAGCGTTTGGCCAACGGCGCAGGGAGGAGCCCGACTGCGACGCGGCCACCATCGAGCGGCGGGATCGGCAGCATGTTGAAGACCGCGAGGACCACGTTGATGATGATGCTGTTGACGAGGTTCTGGGTTATCCAATCCGAGGCCGGTTCGGGCGCGAGCCGCGCGAGATAGAGAAGGAGCGCCGAGATCAAGGCGAGCGCGATGTTCGTGCCCGGCCCGGCCAGAGCGACAAACACCATGTCCCTTCTCGGATTGCGAAGCGCGCCGAAATTGACGGGCACGGGCTTCGCGTAGCCGAAAAGGAAGGGGGAGCGGGCAAGCAGCAGAAGACCGGGAAGAATGATCGTGCCGAAGGGGTCGACGTGCTTGAAGGGATTGAGCGTGACGCGGCCCATCGTCCACGCGGTGTTGTCGCCGAAGAGCCGCGCCGCATAACCATGCGCAGCCTCGTGCAGCGTGACGGCCAGCAGCACCGGAATGATCCAGGTGGACGCCGTATAAAGAGCCGCGCTCGTATTTGCACCCATCGCCTCTTCCCTTCCGTCCAGTACCTTCGTTTTCCGGAAGCCTGTTTCCATCTATTCGAATGCGTTGTCACCACCGCGTTTCGGCACAAGAAAGAGTTTCAGCTCTTTACCTTAGATCGAAAAACCACAGCTAGTGGAGCGAATTTGACATTTGAGTCCCGCCTGCCGCGAGTTCGCGCTCAAATGTCAAATTCAATAGCTCCACTAGAATCATTAAGTTACTAGTACAGCTTACGGCCGGAAGTTCGCTTGAGCGCTTGCGGCAATTGGGGCGCGAACTTCCGGCCGGCTGTACTAGCGTTCAAATTGGACGAAAGGAGCAATTGGCAATGGATGTCGGCTTTATCGGCCTTGGCAATATGGGCCTTCCGATGGCGCGTAATATATTGAAGGCGGGCCATCGTCTCCGCGTCTACAATCGAACCAAAAGCCGCGCCGAACCGCTTCAGCAGGAGGGGGCTGCCCTTGTGAACAGCCCGGCCGAAGCGTCCGCCGGCGATGTTGTCATCACCATGCTTGCCAACGACCAGGCGGTCGAGAAGACGGTCTTTGGCGATGAGGGCGTGCTGACGGCGCTTAAGAAGGGCGCGGCGCACATCTCCATGAGCACGATCACGGTCGCTCTCTCGGAGCGCCTCAAGGAGGTTCACGCAGAAGCCGGACAGACCTATATCTCGGCTCCCGTTTTCGGACGCCCCGACGCCGCCGCGGCCGCCAAACTCTTCGTCGTCGCCGCCGGAGAGAAAAAGGCCGTCGAACGCTTCCAGCCGCTGTTCGATGCGGTGGGCCAGCGCACTTTCTTTTTGAGCGAAAATGCGCCCGAAGCCAACCTCGTTAAGCTCTCCGGAAACTTCCTCATCGCCGCAATGATCGAATGCCTGGGCGAAACGGCCGCCCTTATGCGCAAATACGAGGTCGATCCCCGGCGCTTTCTCGAAATCATGACGGAGACCCTGTTCGCCGCCCCGGTCTACCGGACCTATGGCGCTCTGATTGCCGATGAGAAATACGAGCCCGCCGGATTCAAGCTGGAACTCGGGCTGAAAGATATCCGCTCCGTCCTCGCCGCGGCGGAGGCGAAGTCTGTTCCGATGCCGGTCGGAAGCGTTGTCCGGGATCATTTCCTGAGCGCTATCGCTCGATGCGGACCTCATCTCGACTGGTCCGCACTCGCAAAAGTGAGCGCTGAAGACGCGGGGCTCAAATCCTGAGAGAGGCTTCGGAGAGCGCCGTCAGCGAGGCGGCGGCGCATCTTTCGAACCATGTTTTCGGGAAGTCTGAAGATGCAAATTCGCGGCCGTCGATCTCTGGCGGTTCGCTTTCGGGGCCGGGCGTCATCAGCCTTTCCGGCCCTTTCGCAATTTTGGCCCGATTTGAGATCGTCAGGCTCTGCTTAGGGCAGACAGCAGCTTGCAGC
>JBAVVQ010000797.1:0-8057 GCA_049697375.1 Rhodomicrobium sp. | reverse complement strand
AGCCTGCCAAAGTCGTCATTACCGCCGTCATGCGAAAGCTCATCGTCACCTTGAACGCCATCCTCCGCTCGGGCGAACCTTGGAGCCATGCGAAAACCGCTTGACTCCAAAGACGGTAGATAGGGCTCAGTCCTTCCGGGATGACGGCAGCGGCGATGCGTTGGCGCTTCCACCGAACTCTGCTTAGCTTGGCAAAAATGTCTTGAATCTGCGCTATGCTCGATGGGACACCAAACGAGAATGGCGCAGCAAGACATGCAAGAGAAAGTTGCGGGATCAGACGCAGGCGCCGAAGCCGGACAAGAGCCTGCTGGCGCTCGGATCGTCAATCATTTCCGGGAGTTCGTTCTGTGGCCCTTGCATGTTGCGCCTTTGCGCGCCGGGAAAGGCGCAGAAGACTGCGGGGTCTTGTTCGAATGCGCGATTGGTGAGGGGCCATGGCGGCGGTTGGACATATTCGCCGCCGATAGCGAATTCCATGAGCGGCATTATCGCGAGTTCATTTCATTCCTGCCGCCCGCGCAGCGTTTCCTATACGGAGAAGCGCCTGCGCCCGCCAAGCCGCTCAAGCCTGGGGATGTTCCCATGAAGATCTTCGGGCGGGACGACATCAAGCAGGTGAGGATCACGCCCGAAAAGGGGGCGGCGCCCATCACCTGCGATGTCGACCATATCCAATTCAATTTCTTCTACGAAATCAATACGGCCATCCTCTCCTGCGAAATTGCGGCGGAAAAAATTGGGCTCGAACAGCTGCAGGCCATTACTCAGACGTTTGGCCGCGCCTATCCCGCAGGCTGGACCAAGGATGGGAATCCGATCCATTGCGCTGCGCTTGTGGAGTGGCTCGATGGCGAAGGAGGGGTGCTCGAATCTTCGGATTACTGCGACAAAGAGCGTTTCCTGAGCTTTGTTGGAAGCCGCCGCGCGCCGTGCATTGGAGGCACTGGGAGTTCATCCTGGCCCCCGTTGTGAACGTGGCGTCCGGCCACGACGCCATTCTTGGATTCCGTGAAATCGAGTACTATCGGATGGCGGTCATGTCCTATATCGCGCTCGATAAACTCGATGTCCTTGGCAAGAGCGATTACATCGCGCTTGCTATGGCCACGAGGCCCGCCGCAAATGGGATTGCGCCGTTTTCCGAGCACTTTCTGAAACGCTTCGAGACCGAACACATTTACGAACGCCTTTACTCCGGCGGCCTTGACGCGCCTGAGATCGAGACGCGATTTCTTTCGTCAGGCGAAGCCTTCACGATCATCGCCGCAGGAAACTCGCCGAGCCTGACCGACAATGAGCGCGGGCTTCTTGGCCAGTTCCGGCATCAGTATTTTATGCTGTTCCTGATTGCCCACTTCCACAAGGCGTCCCTCCTGATGATTGGGGATCAACTCGTCGCCGCTCTCAAGAGCCTCGATCCCGGCAAGCCGCAGACGGCCGCCGCGTTTCGCGACGAGACCCTGTCGTTGCAGGAGAGCTTCCTGCGCTTCTCCCAGCGCTATTTCTTCACGGAAGTTTCCGGCCGCGCTCATGTCCGCGATCTTTTTCGCATGATCAGAAAACATCTGGACATCGACGGGCTCTTCGCGGAAGTGCGGGGCGAGCTGTTCGACCTCGTCCAGTATCTCGACAGCAAAGCGCTCAGGAAGCAAAACACCTCCATGCATCGGCTTACTGTCGTGGCCGTCGTGGGCTTGGTGGCGACAATCGTGACCGGCTTTCTCGGGATAAACCTGATTGCGGAGGCGGATGCTCCGCTTCTGTTCAAAATCAAGTATTTCGGAGCTGTCACGATGATCGTCGCCGTGCTGGTGGCGCTGGCCGTGATCTATTCGCGGCCGCTTGCAAATTTCCTTGAGCGGCTTTCTGGCGAAAAGCACTAGACTTACGGCCCGCCTTCGTATCAGCTTCTGGACTTGAATTTGAAATAATCGGCCCGGCCGCATGCGGCGAAAACTTGTTAAACGTCTCGGGACGATGGATGACGCTGCAATGGAGGCGCGGGTGTTGCAAGCCGGGACAAAAGAGCAGGCAGTGTCTGGGGCCGGATCGATGTTCGAGCGGAAGGGGATCACGGAGCTTACAAGAGAGGCGGACGGACACACGCTGAAACGCGCGCTCGGGCCCTGGAGCCTCATCGCGCTCGGCATCGGCGCCATCATCGGCGCCGGCCTCTTTTCGCTGACCGGCATTGCCGCCGCCGATAATGCAGGCCCCGCTGTTGTCATCAGTTTTGTGATCGCTGCCTTGGGCTGCGCTTTTGCGGGCATGTGCTACGCCGAACTTTCCAGCATGATCCCGGTATCGGGCAGCGCCTATACCTACGCTTACGCCACGCTCGGTGAACTTGTCGGCTGGATCATCGGCTGGACGCTCGTGCTCGAATATGCCGTCGGCGCAGGCACAGTGTCGGTGAGCTGGTCGCGGTATGTGACGTCGCTTTTTCGGGACTTCGGGATCAACCTCCCCGCTGAGTGGACCTTGTCGCCCTTCGAGACCGCGAAGCTCGCTGACGGCGTCACGGTTCACGGCTTCGCCAATCTGCCTGCATTTTTTATCGTCGCGATTATCTCGGCGCTTCTCATCCGCGGCATTCAGGAGTCGGCGCGCGTCAATTCCATTATTGTGGTCATCAAGGTGGCCGTTGTTCTTGCCGTCGTGGGAGTTGGAATTTTCTACATCAAGTCCCAGAACTACGTTCCGTTCATCCCCGAAAATACCGGCACATTCGGCGAGTACGGATGGTCGGGGATTTTGCGCGGCGCGGGCGTCATCTTCTTCGCCTATATCGGCTTCGACGCGGTTTCGACGGCGGCTCAGGAAGCGAGAAATCCGAAACGCGATATGCCGATCGGCATCCTCGGCTCGCTTGTCATCTGCACGGTGCTCTACATCGCCTTCGGATTCGTGCTGACGGGGCTCGTCTATTACAAGGACCTGCACAACGACGCCCACCCCGTGGTGACCGCCATCAACCGGACGCCTTTCCCGTGGCTTCGGACCGCGACGACCATTGGCGTCATTTGCGGCTTTACGACCGTGATCCTCGTCATGCTGCTTGGACAAAGCCGCGTGTTCTATTCGATGTCGCGCGACGGGTTCCTGCCGAAGGTCTTTTCCACGCTCCATCCAAGGTGGCATACACCATGGATCTCGAATGTCATCTTCATGATCGGCACCGGCTTGATGGGCGGCCTCGTGCCCATTCAGATCCTGGGACATATGACGTCCATCGGCACGCTGCTCGCCTTCATCATCGTCTGCGTGGGGGTCATGGTGCTTCGCAAGACGCACCCTGGGCTGGAACGAAGCTATCGCGTGCCCCTTGTGCCGTTGGTGCCTATCGCCGGCATCGTCGTCTGTCTCGCCATGATGGTCTCACTCGACATCGCGACCTGGATCAGGCTTGTCGGCTGGCTGCTTGTCGGAATGGTGATTTATTTCGGCTACAGCCGGACGAATGCGAGGATCGCGCGTCGCGCCGCCGTCGTCAGAGTCGAGTAAGGCGGCGCGTTCTCAACTTTCCGCCTCTGCGTCAACTCCGTGAGCCAGGGTGCGCTCGACTTAGCGAGCCTTTTGTCCGGCCTCGCAATTGTATTCCAGCCGTTTCCCGGAAATGTGCCGATGTGCTAAGGTCATTCTCCAATCCCGACACTCAAAAAAGAGGAGCGTATCGCTATGGCAAAGCTGACACCCGAAGGCGAAAAGATCGTGGCCGCGCTGGCGGATCGCTATTCTGTTGGCGTGGACGCAGTAAAAATGATGCTGGATGCCGTCGCGAGGGGCGGGGGCTCCATGGCTCAGTTCAACCTGCCCGAGTTCGGCGGGAACGGCCAGTGGATGCGTGGCGGCATGACCATGGTCGGCGACATGTTCAATAACTCCTTGAAGGCGACTGTCGACAATCTTTGCAATGATCTTTCCAAGGCTTTGGAAAACCAGCCCAGTATCATGACGGTCTTCGCGCCGCAGCCGGAAAGCCAAAGCCAGAGCCAGGGAAGTGGCGGCGCAAGTTTCTGGCAGTCCTCACAGTCGGGATCGTGGTGGCCGTCCGAGCTGGGGAGTCCCTCGTCAACCGGGTCGCAGAATAGTCTGCGGTACGCCTATTTTCCCGGCGGCAACCGGCTGGCGATCGATGATCGCGGGCGCGTCGAAGTCTATGACACCTCTGGCTACGACATTGGCGGTTTCGGTCAGCAACAAAGCGGCGATGCTTCGATCACTTTCACGAGTCAGCGCGGCGTTGTTCGCGTCGACGGACTGCCGCGTGTTACAGGCGCGGGGCCTGCCCCCGAAACACGCCCTGCTCCAGCCGCGCAGCCGGCATCTCCTTCCTCCAGCACTGATACCAGCTCGCTCTTAGCCTTGATTGAACAGCTCGGCCAGTTGAAGGAGAAAGGCCTGCTGACCGATGAAGAGTTTGCTGCAAAAAAGAGCGAGCTTCTTAAGCGTCTATAAGTGGGAGGCTTTCTTTCAGATGCATTGTTTCAATTGAGAATTTTAGCTTAAACTGACTTCAACTATAAGTTGCTATCCGTGAATGTGGCCAATAGGGCCATTTTCATGGAAAGCAAATCAAAATGGCAAACCTTTCTCCTTCCACAGTCGCGATCAATACGATTGCACACTGCCTCGCAAATGCTTTGGATGTCTCCGCCGGGCTCGATACGACCCTGTCAGACGATCTTCGCGCTCTCCTGCGAATCGCCGTTGGCGAAGTTGACCGCGTCCGCAAGGCGAATCGCAAGGCCACGACGGCCGCGAAACGCGCCAATGGCGGCTCGTCTGCCAAAAAGACCAAATCGAAGCGCGCTCGCGCCGAAGAGACCGAAGTTCAAGCCAAACCGGCAAAGCCCAAAAACCGCAGCCGCAAGGCCGAGGCGTCCAACGGACTTGTTACGCACTAGCATGCGCGTGAAAAAAGCCGGTTGCAGGCGCTTCGTTCTCGCGTCTCAAGGCCGGGCGCCGGCTTCTTCTTTCAACTGCGCAAGCCAAGCGCTCCAATCGCGAACGCTGTCCAGCCAATCATAAATGAAAATCCGCCAAGCGGCACGATCCCTGCGCTGGAACTGAAGCCCTTCGCGACCTGCGCATAAATGCCGCCGGAGAAGCAGACTATCCCAATCAGGAACGCCAAGGCGGCCACTTGCAAAGACCAGGTCGAGAAGAGTGCGCGGCGTCCCTCCGATTGCAGTAAAACAATCCCGACCGCGAGCAAGGCCAAAGCGTGAAGTGCGTGATACTGCTGGCCGGTCCTGAAGATGCCCTTCGTTTCGACGCTTACGGCATCGCCAAGAGCATGAGCGCCAATGGCGCCGGCTGCAACCGCAACGCCCCCCAAAAGCGCGGCAATGAAGATCCAGAAACGTCCACTCATGCCTTCACCTCAGCTGATGGAGCCGGCGGCGCCCATGTCGCCGCAGCGAACCCGATGGGCAACAGATCCCCGGCGAGCGGCCGGGGCGCCGGGACGAGTTTTCCGTAGCGGTGTATCCGCCTTCGCGCCGCCTACAGCTCTTCGCTTCGCCGGTTTCGAAGGAAAAGTGCGCCAATGACGCAGGTCATGCCTGCGACAGAAACGGGATACCAAAGTCCTGCGTAGATATTCCCCGTCCACGCCGCAATGGCGGTGGCGACCAGAGGCAGCATACCTCCGAATACCCCATTACCGATATGATAGGGAAAAGAGAGAGACGTGTACCGGACTTTCGGCGGGAAAAGCTCGACAAGGAATGCGGCGATAGGCCCGTACGCCATGGTGGCGTAGAGCATCATCACGAGCAAGGCGGCCAGCGCCGCCTTATAATCGATCCGGGACGGGTCCGCGGATTTTTGTTCGAATATTGGATTGCCGCGCGCATCGATCTGGGGCTCTTTGCCCGCATATTTCCAGGTCAGTCCCGGAAAACCGGCAGCGAACAGGGCGCCATCGAGAATGGCGTCGATGTTACCCTTGTCCTTGTCTGAGACTTCGACCGTCTGCCGGCCGATGGACACAGAGACAGATTTGGCGCCGGCCGCGTTGACCTTTGTGAAGGAGAGGCCCGACTTCGTCAGGAAATCCGTGACTTGATCGCAAAGGCTGAAGTTCGACCAAGGCCCAACGAAGATGCGGAGGTTGCAGGCCGTCGAGTCCAAGCGCAGCTTGATCGGGTTTGCCGCCTGGAACTCGACCAGCGCCGGATTGATGGCGTTCGATAAAGCCTGAAACAGCGGGAAATAGGTGGCGGCCGCCATTAAACAGCCAGCGAAGATGATCTTCAAGCGGCCGATCCTATCGGAAAGCCATCCGAAGAAGACGAAAAAAGGCGTGCCGATCGCCAGCGCCGCGCCTACCAGGAGGTAGGTGGTCACATAATCGAGATGGAGCGTGATTGTCAGAAAGAAGAGTGTATAGAACTGCCCCGTGTACCAGACCACGCCTTGGCCTGCCGTTGCGCCGAGCAAAGCAAGGAGGATGAACTTATTGTTCGGCCATCTGAAGAAACTTTCCCAAACGGGGATCTCGGAGGAGTGCCCTTCGGCCTTCATGCGCAGAAAAACAGGCGTCTCCCGCAATGTGACGCGAATATAGACCGAGAAAGCCAGAAGAATGATCGAAAAAAGGAAAGGGATGCGCCAGCCCCAGTGCTCGAAATCCGCGGCCGGGATCTTCCAGCGGCAGACGCCGACCACGATCAGCGCAAGGAGGAGGCCGGACGTCGCGGTCGTTTGGATCCAGCTTGTTGCGTAGCCGCGGCGTCGTGCCGGATTGTATTCCGCGACATAGGTCGCCGCCCCGCCATACTCGCCCCCCAGGGCGAGGCCCTGCAGGAGACGTAAAGTGACAAGAAGGATGGGCGCGAGCCAGCCGAGATGCTCGAAGGTGGGAAGCAGTCCAACCGTAAATGTTGAAAAGCCCATGAAAATGATTGAGATCAGGAACGTGAATTTCCGTCCGGTCAGGTCGCCGAGCCGGCCGAAGAAGATCGCGCCGAATGGGCGCACAAGGAAGCCCGCCGCATAAGTCGCGAATGCGGCGAGAAGCGCTGCCGTTTCATTGCCGGGCGGGAAGAAAAGCTTGGCGAAAAATGGCGCAAGCACGGCATAGAGATAGAAGTCGTACCATTCGAAGATCGTACCGACCGATGACGCAGCGATCACGCGCCGGCGTTCGGCCCGCGTTACAAGGATCGGCTCCGTGCGCGTCGGCGCTCGCGGCGAGCCCCTCTTCGCCCAGCTATCTCTTGCCAATTTTGCCGGCTTTGCCATTGCTACAGCGGAACAGTAACATTCGTATATTTGAAAACAGGATAGTCGCGGCGAAATTTTACAGGCGTGGAACGAATAACCTTAGACGAAAGCGATATGCTTGGCGTTCATGCGAAAGTCTTAGCTCTAATGTCTGTACCCTTTCTAAAAAGAGCCGTGTTAGATGTGGACCGATTTTCGCGTGCCTCGGTCTTTCTGGATTTCGCCGTTCGTTCCGTTGCTTGGCAAAGCGATTCCCGATTGAGGGGGTATCAGTGACGCAGCTTACCGCAGATCGAGTATACGCACTGCCGGGCGAAATCACGGCTGCCGAGCAACGGAGGGTTGTCGTTGCTTCATCGCTCGGTACGGTTTTCGAGTGGTACGATTTCTACCTCTACGGAGCGCTCGCGGCCATCATCGGCGCGCACTTCTTTTCGGGCTTGACCGAGTCGGGGCAATTTATCTTCGCGCTCCTCGCGTTCGCGGCAGGATTCTTTGTCAGGCCTTTCGGCGCAATCTTCTTCGGCCGCCTCGGCGACCTGGTCGGGCGCAAATATACTTTTCTTATCACAATCCTCATCATGGGCCTGTCCACCTTCGCAGTAGGCATCCTGCCGAGCTATGGCTCCATCGGCGTGGCTGCTCCTGTAATCCTGATCGGGCTTAGGCTTCTTCAGGGGCTCGCGCTTGGCGGCGAATATGGCGGCGCGGCAATCTATGTTGCAGAGCACGCCGAGCGGGACCGGCGCGGTTACCGCACAAGCTGGATCCAAACGACGGCGACGCTCGGCCTTTTTCTTTCGCTCATCGTCATCCTATTG
>JBAVVQ010000796.1:0-1630 GCA_049697375.1 Rhodomicrobium sp. | reverse complement strand
GCCCTTTCGCCATCTTTGCCTCCCAGGTTAGGCCGCGCATCAAATCGGAAACTGCTTCGCCAGAGCCCTGGCATCGTCGCTCGTGACGCCAAGATAGACGCCGGTCGCCGCGACGTTGGCGTGGCCGAGCAATTCTTTGACTGCCGCGAGGTTCTTCGTCTTAGCGTAGAGATGCGCTGGCTTCGTTCGCCGGATCGAATGCGTCGAATAGAGCGCGCCGTCGAGCTTCAGGAGTGCGCACCACGATTTCACGATGCGCTGATGCTGCCTTGTCGTGATCGCGAAGATGCGGTGGTCGGCTGCCATCCCAGGATTTGCCGCAAGCCAATCCGCCAGCGCCGCCCGCGTCTTTTCGCTGAGATCGCACTTGACGACTTTCGAGGTCTTACGTTGCTTCACTGCAAACTCGGCAACAACCTCACCATCGTAGCGGACGTCGCGGACACTTAGCTTCACAATGTCGGATGATCGCAGCATCGAGTCGATGCCGACGCGCAGGAGCGCAAGATCGCGGAGGGCGGTCCAGCTGCCATCCTGCCGCAAGAGCACTTCGAGCATAGTGACTTGCTCGGGCGTGAAGGGCCTCATCTGGCCCGGTTTTCTCGCCTTTTTTGCCGGTTTTCTGCGTCGCGTTTCCATTGACCTCCCCTTGAAATGCGACATAGGCTTAGCCGAACGCATCCGCGATGACAATTGAATTATTGAAATATCTATGCTTTTTTACAAGTACGACAGTCGCATAAAGGACAAATGCGACATGCCCTCGCCCTTTTGCACGCCCCGCCTCCATCATGACGGTCCCGGTGGAATGGACTGACGGCATGATTCATATCATTGGCACGGACCCCTATTTCCAAGTATCGACGACCGTCAAACGCCGTGGCGCCGCAAAGCAAGAGATGGCCAAGTTCCAGCGCTACCTGAGCACTGCCGCCAAGCGCCTGGGCGCGGCCATGATCGCCGAGGACGCCAGCGCGGAATGGGTCAAAGATCATGGACCGGGAGCCATCTC
Source organism: Rhodomicrobium sp. (assembly GCA_049697375.1). Classification (GTDB taxonomy): domain Bacteria; phylum Pseudomonadota; class Alphaproteobacteria; order Rhizobiales; family Rhodomicrobiaceae; genus Rhodomicrobium. Next base: position 618 of record JBAVVQ010000796.1, on the reverse strand, counting down.
TGTTGCGCGACGGGTGGCTGCTCAGATGCGCGTTCGGCATCGCTACTGCGATCCCGACAGAGGCGAACGCCGCACTTGCGGACTTAAAGTAGGAGGAGAACTCTGGGACCAGGCAAATGCCATATCAATGGAGACCCGCCGCGACATCGTTGCGGTTTGGAGAGAGGAGGTGAGAAAGGGCTTTCAAGCTCGAGAGGACTTCTGGGTTGGTCGCCTTAAAGTCCGCGGCCTCGATAAAGTGGCGGTGATTTTTGTGTGCGGCGCCGACCACGTTGATACGTTTAAAGCAACGCTAGGGGCGAACGGGATTCAGGCCTGCATCCATTGTCGCGACTGGCCGAACGATATGTCGGGCGACTCAAGCGGGGAAGCGCTCTCGCAGCGATGATGCACGGGATGCCCGCCTTTTCGCGCGGTTCTTCGAACGACGGTGAGAGTCGAGCCACGAAGCATTTTCGCGGCATTGGCTGAATTCGAGCGCGAGCTGATCCGCGAGAGAACGATCGCCGGGCTGGCGTCCGCGCGCGCGGTCGCAAGGGCGGGCGTCCTTATACCATGACACCGGCCAAGCTTCGTTGGCGCAGGCGGCGATGGCGAAGCGCGACACCAAGGTTGGCG
>JBAVVQ010000795.1:0-8312 GCA_049697375.1 Rhodomicrobium sp. | reverse complement strand
TGACGGTGCTGGTGAGAAATGCGGGCTAGGTCTTCACACCGGAGACTGATGAAGTGTCGCTTGTTTCTGTCGTGATCCCGACATTACGCCGGCCGAATCTGATTTTGCGGGCGGTTGCAAGTGTATTAAATCAAACCTACAAACAAATCGAAATCATTGTCGTTGTCGACGGACCAGACGAAGCCACTATCGATGTTCTTCGAACAGTAAGCGATCCGCGCCTGCAGGTGATCGTCAATCCGCGCTCACTGACTGCCGCGGGCGCGCGCAATGTCGCCGCCGCTCGCGCAAGAGGTGAGTGGATTGCGTTTCTTGACGATGATGACGAGTGGCTGCCCAGCAAGATCGAGAAACAGATCGCATTTGCCTCCGATCGCGACGCCGTGCTCATTAGTTGTCTCAGTCGAGTGGTAACGCCGACCGCGACCTGCGTCCGCCCGCAGGCAATCTATGATAATCGCTTGCCCCTTGACGAATACCTGTTCGATCGGCGCAAGCTGTCTGCTCAGTTCGGTTTCATACAGACCTCGAGCTATCTGATGCCGCGGTCGCTGTTTGATAGAATGCGCTTCAACGTTAACTCCCCGCATGACGACTGGGATTTCGTTCTACACCTGTCAAAGCAGTTGGGGGTCCGCATAGAAACTGTGCCGGAAGTCCTGGTTATCCTCTATTCTGACGAGCAGTGTCCCTCCCTCAGCACTAAGGGCACATGGCGGGACTCTCTCAAGTGGATCGATAGCGTAAGAGCGATCATCACGCCGCGCGCATATAGCGGTTTCTGTCTTAGCGTCGTAGGGTCCCGGGCAGCGAAGACACGTGCCATGGCGCCATTTTTTTTGTTGCTCTATCGGGCATTCAGATTCGGTTCGCCGACGATCCGGCATATCGCGCCATTTATCGGTTATTGGCTTCTGCCGCGGTACATTCTGCGGCGATTGAGAGGCTGAGAATCATCGCTTGGTGGCTCCGTATCCACAACGAAGGTGGCTCTGCGCGTCTAATTTTGTCAGAAAGTTGGTGCGCGACCAATATGAGCTGCGGTAAGAAGACCGGCGCAACGCTTTACAAACGAAAACACCGCCCATTGATTCCAAAGGACTTTTTCCAAGCACTCTGCAAAGCGCTTTCCTTGACGGAACACGGGCTTGAAGGAAGAAGAAATCCTTCGTAATGATGGGGTCGCGTGTTCGAGTCACGCAAGCGGCGCCACCAAGATCAGGGACTTATCTAATCATCCACCCTGCTGTTCTTCTCCGTCAACCACGTCACAGAGGCAGCAGGGAATAGCGCATTTTATAGAAGGAGCATGTCATGCGCTTGCCCTCCCACACAGTTCTCCTCATCGGATCTGCTTTGGCTTTATTCTCGGCCACTTCCGCTTTTGCTCAAACGGAACCGGCGCAAAATCCATTCGACAAAACGGCGCAAGCAACCACGCCTGCCGAAAGCACCCCTGCTCCCAAGAAAAAGCGCGCTAAGGCTGCGTCCAAGGCAGGCGAATTCACAACCGAGGCTGAGGCGAAAGCGAGTTGTCCTGGCGACACCGTCGTCTGGGTCAATACCGGCACCAAAGTTTACCATCACGCCGGCGCCGCCACTTACGGGAAGACGAAGCGGGGCGTGTATATGTGCGAGAAAGACACCGCCGCCGCAGGATTCCGCGCGGCCAAAAGAGAGAAAAAGTCCTCGTAGACGTCCTAATCGACAAAGGCGTTTATCCGCCTCGATCCCGGGTCGGTTCGACTATCTTCGGGCACATGGCATTGCGCCACGTCGCTGATGGCGATTTCCCTCATAGGCGCTCGCCAAGTTTTCTCGCCGTTACAATTTCAAGCGCAATAAACGCGTCGAGAAAACATTGCTTAGGCCCGTCCACCTTCAGCCCCGTGGCTTCTAAAGCCCGCGCGTATTCTTTTGCGTTCGCATAATCCGCAATAATAGCTATGCCCTGAGGCTTAAGAACCCTGGCAATCTCACGGCAGGCCTTCGTACGCCCGCTCGCGTCCTCAATGCTATGCAAAAACAGAAGTGAGAGAACGACGTCAAAGGAATTGTCGACGAAAGCGATATGGCGAGGATCATCGCTCCTCAACTCAACACGGTCATGAACGCGAGCGAGATCAAGATTTCTTTGCGCGGCCTCAAGCCGGTTGCAAGCGCCGCCCGCCGCCTGCCAGTCATCGACGCTCACGACCGTGCCTGTGCGGAGGCGTTTTGCCGCCCCGATCGCCAGGAGCCCACGCCCGGTTCCTAGATCGAGAACCGTTTCATTGCCGCGCCAGCGCACCATTCCGAGCATGCGCTTCCGTATGTTGAACTTGCCCCAGAACGAGTATGCAAGCATGGACGCGCAAATGCCGAGGCTGAGACTCCCCAGGGCGAGTAGGGTCGGCCCGACAAGCGTTACGTGAAAATCCCCGACATAAAACCAAGGCAGGAAAAGCCCCGCGAATATCGCGCTGGCCCCTATTGCAAAAAGCAGCCTCACTCTCCGGGGTAAGTCGAGCCCATAGTTAGGCTTGGGCCGCGCCCGTAGTCGGGAAGTCTGCTTCATTCTGACCAAATTCCAATGCGGTAGCTTCACGTCACACATAATGCCGGTGAACGCTTCAAAACATCAATTCCTCGTGCATTGGATCTTAAATCCTGAAAGGCTATCTCCTTTAAAGGTTTTGAGGTCCAGGCTGGATCGCAACCTTGAAGCGAAGGTTCAAGGCTTTCTCGGGTCGAGGACTCGGGCTAGTCGTGGTTCCAAAGGATCCTCAGACAGGTGGATGGCCATGACCGGCTCCGATCGAGATGAGAACTCCGCCGGAAGGCAAGCCCCAGCCAAACACACGGGCCGCGATAGCCTTGTGCTGGGCTTCGAGCGCGTTGGGCTCATCGCGCTGAGGGCTCCGCTCCTATCGGCGATGATTGTGGCCGCGCTTTGCGTCTTTGCCGCATTCGGTGTGACGAAGCTCAAGGTCGACGATTCGCTCAGTTCCCTGTTTCGCTCCGATACGCCCGAATTCCACCAGTTCGAGGATCTATCGCGGCGCTTTCCTTCGCACGAATATGATGTGCTGATGGTTATCGAAGGCGACGGCCTTCTTGAGCCAGAGAATATCGATAAACTTCGCGACGTTGTCACCGATGTTCAATTGATCGAAGGCACACGCGGCGTTCTTTCTATGTTTTCGGCCCGGGAAGCCCCCCAGGCGGGGCATCTGCCCGGCCCTCTTTTCCCTGCGGATCTTCCCGAGGGCGACGAGTACAAGGCGCTAATTGACCGTGTTCTGACCAACGATCTTATTCGAGGCAAGCTCTTATCGGAGGATGGAAAGCTCGCCCTGGTGGTCATCGCCCTCGACCCTGAAGTAGCCAATAGTGAGAAAGTGGGCGATGTCGTCCCCGCGATTCGGAAGGTGATTGCAGATGATTTGCAAGGTGCCGGCCTCAAGGCTGAGCTTTCCGGCGTGCCTGTCATGCGTTTGGAGATTCGCAACGCCGTGGAACGCGATCAGCTCCTTTACAACGGCATCGGCTTCGCGGCCGGCTGCCTGATCGCGATCATCTTCTTCAGGCGGCTTTCCTTTATGATTATCGCGGCTGCGCCGCCGTTGATGGCGATCCTTTTGGCGCAAGGAGCGCTTGGCTGGCTCGACTTCAAGTTGAACACGTTCTTGAACGTGATGACGCCTCTCATTATGGTCATCAGCTTTTCCGACAGCATGCAGCTCACATTCGCCGCGCGCGACCGGCTGATCTGGGGCGAAAGCAAGCAGGAGGCCTTTCGTAACGCAATCCTGGTTGTCGGGCCAGCTTGCGTTCTGACTCATGCGACCGCGGCCTTCTCCTTCATAGCGCTCCTGTTTTCCAGCTCCGAGATGATCAGGAATTTCGGGGAGGCGGGCATCATTTCCACGGTGATCGCGCTCTTTACGGTCATCACGGTTTTGCCGCTTCTCGGGGTGTTGCTGGTCAGGAGGGAAGCGGCATTCGCGGCCCACCTGAAGGGGGCGGATTCGGCAATTGATGGATTGCGCGCCTTTTGCTCCTGGATCGCCTCACGCGTCGTCGCTCGCCCAGGCGTCTACAGCCTTATCAGCCTCTCCATCGTGGCGGGCCTTGCCGTGATCTATTCGAATCTCGACGCCCGGTACCGGCTTGCCGATCAAGTCCCCGACAAGCAACAAGCCGTCGCCGCAAGCCATCGCCTCGACACCAAGCTCACCGGCTCTAACCCAATCGACGTGCTTATCGAGCTGCCGCGCGGCGCCACGATTTACGATGCGCAATCGCTTGCCGTTCTTGGCGAGGTGCACAGCATTCTGGAAAAGCAGGCCGGCGTCGGTAATGTCTGGTCCATCGAAACGCTGCGGCGGTGGCTCGCGGAGAAGCTTGGAAAATCCGACATCGCAACGCTGAAGGAATATGTCGGCTACCTTCCGGATCACCTCGTTCATCGCTTCCTCGACAAGAACCAGGATGCAGCGGTCGTTTCGGGTCTGATTCCGGACGAGGATGCAAACCGCCTGCTGCCCCTGATCAAGAGCCTGGACAAGTCGTTGAACTCGGTGCGCGCAGAGCATCCCGGTTATCAAATCGCGGTGACCGGGCTTTCGGCTATTGCGGCCCGAAACAGTTCTGCGATGATCGAACGGCTCAATAAGGCGCTCACGATTGAAATTGTGTTCGTGGCTGCGTTCATTGGGCTGGCCTTCCGCTCGGTGATTGTGATGCTGTCCGCGATTTTGCCGGCAATTTTCCCGATCCTGGCCTCTGGCGTACTGCTCTGGTTCGTGGGCAGTGGTCTGCAGTTTGCGAGCATTGTCGCGCTCACCGTTTCTTTCGGGCTTGGCCTCAGCGCAACGATCCATTTCCTGAACCGGTTGCGGCTGGAAGATAAACCGGGTCAATCTCCCGGCATTGGCGTGGAGCGTGCAACCGTTCTTGTCGGGCCGGCGCTAATCCTGACCACGATTGTGCTGGCCTGCGGGCTCGCCGTGACCGTTTTCTCCGATTTGCCGTCGCTTAGGTTGTTCGGCTGGCTCTCGGCCTTCGCAATGATTGCTGCGCTCTTTGCTGATCTCCTGGTGCTGCGGCCGACAATCATGTTCCTTTTGCGCTGGCGGCGAGGACGTCACCAGCCAGCGCCTGGCTCCGAGGTGGAACATGCGCTGTGAGGCTGGCGTTGTGTCGCTGGTTTTTGAACCTATCTGTTTATGAGTAAGCAACAGGAGGCGTGCCGTGATAGCGTTTAAGGTTGTGCGTATGGGCTTGTTCGGGGCGGCTTTGGCTTCAGCCCTTACCGTTAGTGTGACTTCATCTGCCGAGGCGAGGGGCGAAGGCGGCAGCATCGCCGGCTCATGGAGCGGTGGCGGGACAGTTGTCTACGCCTCTGGGCAGCGCGAGAGAGCGCATTGCCGTGCGAGTTACTCGGGCGGCGGTTCCAGCGTTATGATGAGCGGCGGCTGCGCGACGCCGTCAGGCAGCGTCTTTCAGTCGGCGCGTCTCCGCAGGGTCGGCGCGAACAGCTATGCGGGGAGCTTCTTCAACAGCCAGTATAACACCTCTGGCAGCATCCATGTAACGGTTCACGGCAACACCCAAAGCGTGAGCCTCAGGAGCGGCGCCGGGTCCGCAAACCTGACCTTGAGGCACTAAAGGAAACCTTGCCTCGCTAGCAGGCTGCTGAAAGAGCATGAAATCTTGGCTTCATCCTTCGACAGGCTCAGGATGAGGTCGGTGTTTTCAATGGCTTAACCCTCATGGTGAGCTTGTCGAACCATGGGCAACATCGTTTTTCAGCATTCTGCTAAATGTCGAGCGCGTCAGGTTCTGCGAACGCGGCGCGTTCCTGGATAAAGCGAAAGCGCGCTTCCGGCTTGTTGCCCATGAGCTGCTCGACGATATCGGCGGCGGCGGCTTCGTCCGCTTCGACATCCAAGCCGTTCAAATCGCCGCTGCGACCCGTGATCTCGACGCGCAAAAGCGTCCGCTTTTTCGGGTGCATGGTCGTTTCCTTGAGCTGGGCGGGCATCATCTCGCCTAAGCCTTTGAAACGGCTTACTTCCAGCTTGCCACGGCCATTGAACACGGTTGCCTTCAATTCGGCGAGATGGGCATCATTGCGCGCGTAGGCCGTCCGTCCTCCCTGGCTCAAGCGATAGAGCGGCGGCACGGCGAGGAACAGATGCCCGGCACGGATGAGTTCAGGCATCTGTCGATAGAAGAAAGTGATAAGCAGAGAAGCGATATGCGCGCCATCGACGTCCGCGTCGGTCATGATGATGACGCGGTCGTAGCGCAGGTCTGTCTCTTTGTAGTGCTTGCCGGCTCCGCAGCCGAGCGCCAGCGTGAGATCCGCCAAAAGCTGGTTTTGCGCGAGCTTATCCCGCGAAGCGCTTGCGACGTTGAGGATCTTGCCGCGCAGGGGAAGCACGGCCTGCGTTGCGCGGTCCCGCGCCTGCTTTGCCGAGCCGCCGGCCGAGTCTCCCTCAACGATGAAGATCTCAGTGTCGTCTTTCGCATTCTTCGAGCAATCGGCGAGCTTTCCGGGCAATCGGAGCTTTCGGGTCGCGCTCTTCCGCGCCGTCTCCTTCTCGCGCCTGCGGCGAAGGCGCTCTTCCGCGCGCTCGATGACGAAGTCGAGAAGGCCGTTGGCCTGCGGCGGCGAGGCGGCGAGCCAGTGATCGAACGCATCCTTCACCGTGCCTTCGACGACCCGTGCAGCCTCTGCGGATGAGAGCCTGTCTTTGGTCTGGCCTTGGAACTCCGGCTCACTGATGAACACCGACAGCATCACGCCCGCGGAAACAAAGATGTCGTCCGGCGTAATCTGCGCGGCGCGCTTATTGTTTGTCAGGTCGCCATAGGCTCTGAGCGATTTCGAAAGCGCCGAGCGCAGCCCCTGCTCATGCGTGCCGCCTTCCGGCGTCGGCACCGTGTTGCAATAGGATTGGATGAAGCCGTCCTCATCGGCAAGCCATGCGATGGCCCACTCGACGCTGCCGTGCCCGCCCTCCTTTTGAACGCGGCCGGAAAACACTTCCTTTGTGACCGGCGTAAAGCTCTCGATCCTGATTGCCAAAAAGTCGCGAAGGCCGCCGGGAAAGTGAAAGACCGCCTTTTCCGGCACGTCCTTGTCACCCTGCAGAACCTCGGATGCGCAAGACCAGCGAATTTCAACGCCACCGAAGAGATAAGCCTTCGCGCGCGCCATCTTGAAAATGCGTAAGGGTTTGAAATGCGCCCTTTCTTTGAAGATTTCGGGGTCTGGCCTGAATCGAACCGTCGTGCCGCGCCGGTTGCGGACAGTCCCCATGTCCTCGAGGCGCGTCTGCGGCGCGCCGCGTGCAAAAATCTGCCTGTAAAGCTTGCCGCCCCGCGCCACTTCCACTTCAAGATGCTCGGAAAGGGCGTTCACCACGGAGACACCGACGCCATGCAAGCCGCCGCTGGTGGAGTAGACGTTCGAGTTGAATTTTCCGCCCGAGTGAAGCGTCGTCATGATGACTTCGAGCGCCGACTTCCCTGGATATTTCGGGTGCGGATCGACCGGGATGCCGCGCCCATTATCCATGACGGAAAGCGCGCCGTCCGCTTCGAGGGCAACCTCGATGAAGCTCGCGTGCCCCGCGACGGCTTCGTCCATCGCATTGTCGATCACCTCTGCGAAAAGGTGATGCATCGCCTTTTCATCGGTGCCGCCGATATACATGCCCGGGCGGCGACGCACCGGCTCCAGCCCTTCCAGCACCTCGATGTCGGCGGCGGTGTAGCTTTCGCCGGGCTTTTGCGGCAACCGGCTGACAGTCGCCTTCGGCCTTTGAGCCTCATCGCCGAAAAGGTCTCGTGTCGAAGCCGTGCCTTGCTTGCTCATTCCCTACCCTTAGACCGCCGCTTGCGCGCGTCGCGAATCTTCAACCGGACGCGAGGCCCACAAGTTGCAAGCCGCGCGCAATTTGGCAAGTGGAAGCAGCCCGCTACCCACTCTTTCTCCATTATGCGCAGATGATGCCGCTCCGGATACCGTAGGGCCCGCTTGAGCCTCGAACCATTCGTAACTGGCGTCTCCCGCGAGGCCCGAGAGCTTAAAGGCGACGTTTAAGCTGCCTTGGTTTCTTTAGTGATTTTTGACCTTCATCAAACTGTCATCTGGCTGCGAGATAGCTTGCACGTCAAGCGCTTGGGAGTTTCTTCATGTCCGATATAGCAGCGCCGATGCCGGGGCAGGCATCGCCGAGGCCAAACCTCGATACGAACGTCGCCCCGACCACCGCGATCATCTTTATTCTGTTGTTGGCGGTCGGGCTGGCGTTTAC
>JBAVVQ010000794.1:0-3240 GCA_049697375.1 Rhodomicrobium sp. | reverse complement strand
CCAATGAGCTTGCCGAGTGCTGTGGCGGATGCTGGATCCATGTGAATTTCTCCTGTTCGATTAATCGGTTTGAGAGTTACGAAGGGATTAGTGTTCGGCTGCGTGGAGGGCGTCGTGCAAGTAGATGGAAGAGAGAACCGCGAAGACGTAGGCCTGAAGGAATGCGATGAGCACCTCAAGCCCCATCAAAAGCACCATGAAGATGAATGGCACCCATCCGCCGATAATGCCGAGGCCGACAACGAAGCTCGCGAACACAGCAAGCATGGTGTGGCCGGCCATCATGTTCGCGAAAAGACGCACGGAGAGGCTGATCGGCCTGGTGAAGTAGGAGATGATCTCGATCACGGTAATGAGCGGCAAGAGCCAGATCGGCACTCCTGACGGCACGAAAAGCTTAAGGAAGCCGAAGCCATGCTTGAAGATGCCGATGAGCGTCACGCCGATGAAGACGAAAACCGCAAGCGCGAAGGTGATAATAATGTGGCTCGTGACGGTAAACTGACCGAGGCCTGGAAGCGGGATCATTCCGAGCATGTTCAGCGATAACACGAACAGGAAAATCGTGAAGATCGCTGGGAAATACTTCATCCCGGCGTTGCCGGCGTTCTGACGAACCATGTTCGCCACGAACTCGTAAGTGATTTCCCCAAAGGATTGCAGCCTGCTCGGAACCAGCGACGCTTTCTGCATGCTATAGAGGAGGAGAGCGGTCATAAAGGTTGTCGCCATCACCATCCACAGCGCCGAGTTCGTGAAGGGGACAGTGTAGCCGAACAGGCTTATGTCGAAGTATTTCTGTATGGAGAACTGATGCATGGGGTTGAAACCGCCCCCATGATGCTCGCCTTCCGCCGCTGCGGCATGCGCAGCGCTTATGAACCAGTCTATCATTGCAACCCCTGCCGGCGCTGAATGCCGGGCCGCTTTTACTTTTCACCCATCTCGCGCGCCGCGCGAAAGACATTTATGAACCCGGCGGCGATGCCGAGCAAAAGGAACACAATCAAGAAGAGGGGAGTCGTATTGACCCCAAACTTCGGCATGAGCCAGTTATCCAACGCATACCCGACGAAACCTCCGACAAAAACGCCAGCCACCAGCTCGGTGGAAATCTTGAAGGCTTTTCCGAGGGTCGAGCTTCTCCTGTCGAGCTCTGCATCGGACATCGTTTCGTTCTTCTCACCCTCCGGTTCGAGCTTACGCTCCAGGTCACGAAGCCGCGCTCGCAGGCGATCGCTCGATTCAGGCGAACCCTTTCGTTCATGTCGGTCGCCGTCGCCGGTGGAAGACATCGGAACCCGATCGCGGTGGGAATAACAAGCGCGTAGGAAATTCTGACTGTTTTCTTAAGCCAGCGCATAAAGCGAAGTCAAGCGTGCGTCGCTCTCCGCGTCCTTAAGCAGCATTCATCCTTAGGCGCATGAATCATTTAACGATCGCAAGAGCCAAGCCGTCATGGCCTTTGACGCCGACGCTTTGGATGACGGTGGCGTCGACGCCGGGGTGTTTCGAAAGCGCGTTCAGAAAGCGTTGGATGCCTGCGACCCGCGCATCTGATTTTCCACCGTCGGGGTCGATGACGGCGCCGTAGCGGATGACGTTGTCCGCCACGATCAGCGTGCCGGGCCTCGACAGTTTGAGCGAAATCTCGAAATATTCGAGATAGGCCTCCTTGTCGGCATCGATGAAGATCAGGTCGAACGGCTCCTCGCCGGCCGCGATGAGTTTCTGCAGGCTCTCCGGCGCCGGTCCCTCGCGCACCTCGACCGTTCCCAGAAGCATGGCGCGAGCGAGGTTCCGCCGCGCAATCTTGGCGTGGAGCGGATCGATTTCGAGCGTGACGAGGCAGCCATCCTGGGGGAGCGCGCGGCCGAGCCAGATGGCGCTGTGGCCGCCGAGCGTCCCGATCTCAAGAATGCGGCGCGCGTTGGCGAGCTTCGCGAGCATGAAGAGGAATTTGCCAAGCACCGGCGAGACGCTGATTTCCGGCAAGCCGGCCGCGCTCATGTCCTGGATGGCGCAAGCCAGCGCTGTATCCTCCGTGGCGAACGAGCCTGAGATAAAGCCGTCAACGGCGCTGAAAATATCGGTCTCTGTCATGCCAAAGCTCCTGCGGCGCCGCCGGGGAAATGGCTTCCACGGCGGGGCCCTTCCTATTTCTATTTGACAAACCGCGCGCAGGACCAAAGTTTTTTGCGGCGAGTGGTCTCCACTAGCGATATCGCGAGGTTTCCTTGAGCAATCCGAAACACAAGACTCCCCCCTTCGCACGTGAGATGAATTTTCAGTATGGCGTGCTCGAACGCATTGCACGGGGCTTCCGCCGCCTCGTCTGCAACAACCCGAGCCCTTTCACCTTCAAGGGCACCAATCTTTATGTGGCCGGCGAGGGCAGGGTGGCGGTGGTCGATCCGGGCCCGGCGTCTGGCGAGCAACTCGATGTGCTTTGCGATGCGCTGAAGGGTGAGACGATCACGCATATTCTCGCCACCCACTGCCATGCCGATCACAGCGGCGCGGTGGATGCGCTGAAACAGCGCACGGGCGCGCCGACCTGTGGAATGCCGCGCGGCGCGGGCGCTCCTTCGACTGGCGCGAAGGGACCGTCAGGGCGGAGCTTCATCGCGTCCGTCGATTTTGAGATTGCGCTTCGGCATGGCGGCCGCATCCAAGGCGACGGATGGGAGCTGCACGCGATCCACACGCCAGGCCACGCTCCCGATCACCTTTGCTTCCATATGCCCCGCGAGAACATCCTGTTCTCGGGCGACCAAGTGATGGGCTGGAATACGAGCGTGATCGCGCCACCCGAGGGAAACATGGGCGACTATATGCGCTCGCTCGAACTTCTGATCGAAAGACGGGAGGCCGCCTACTATCCCGGCCACGGCGCGCCGATTTTTGAGCCGCAGCGGTTCGTGAAGGCGCTGATTTTCCATCGCCGCTGGCGCGAAATGGAGATCATCGATTCGCTAAAGGCGGGCTTGGCCACCATCGAAGAGATGGCGGCTCGCATCTACAACGGCCTCGATCCTTCGCTTAGAGGCGCGGCCGCGCTGGCGGTGTTCGCGCATCTCGAATATATGGCCGAGAAAGGGATCGTGACGGCGCGCAAGCCGGGGCCGCTCTCGATGGACCAACAGTTCGCGCTCGTGGAACAGCGCTAAGCAAACGCCCAGCCATAGCTTGGCTTATGCAGTCCAGCTAAGCATGAGAAACCCGGCGAGATGGTCCGGT